>JAQWSU010000018.1:300000-391232 GCA_029243025.1 Pirellulaceae bacterium
CGAATTTTTCTTCCGATCAATTAACCCGCGCCTTGAGGATCGGCGGTCATCATCACGCGACTGACTCCGAGATCACCCGCACCACACCGGCTTGGTTAATTATCATTAATTTCATCATCGTCGGCTTTGCCTACTCGATTGTAAATCACACGCAGTCTATGCGACTGCTCGGTTCAAAGAGCGAGTGGCATATGAAAATGGCGATTGTACCAGCCGGCTTATTGCTCATCATCATGACTTATCTCTCGCTTGGCCTGGGCGTGATGGGAAGAGGTTTGTTTCCCGACCCAGACATGTTACCGGACGGTCGGTCTGACAATATTTTCCCTCACATCTTACAACAGTTCGGGACCTCTGGACTCACCGGACTTGTCGTCGCTGGAGTGTTCGCAGCCGCTTTTTCTACCTATGATTCGATCGGTTCGACACTTTCTTCGCTGCTCACCCGCGACATTTATGCTCGCCTGATCGTGACCAACCGAAGCGATCAACATTACTTGGCCGTAGGCAGATGGCTAACGCCAGTGATCATCTTCGGATCCTTCATCTACGTGCCGGCACTTCTGGCTGAAGGAATGATTTTCACCTATCTCAAAATCGTTGGTGCCTTCGTGGTACCACTCCTAACTGTCTATCTGTTTGGCACGTTCACGCGCGTGCACCGGTCTTCCGCTCTTCCTGGCCTGATTATCGGCGTAGGTTTTGGCGTTGTGGCACTCAACGCACCCAAACTGGCGATCGAGTCGAATCTGTGGCTACTGCCGCCCGTGTTCATGAACAGTTATGCGACCGCGCCGCTCGGCTGCGTCTTGACGGCAATCACCATGCTCTTGATCACACTGACCCGCGGTTGGACTTCCCCAAAAGAGCTTTACATTCAGTCCCAAACTCCAGACAGCTGGCTCTCGCAAAGTCAAAAGCAAATCATCCAAAGTGAAAAACTCGCCGACGTAGATGTTAAAACGGAGAGTTCCAAGACGCCTTTGCTACTCGGCTTAGCCGTTTGGGGGATCGGTTTGATACTCACGTTCGTCGTGTTTTGGTAGACTATCCAGTCAGTCAAAACAACAAATCATGAGCAGGCAAAAACTATGAAACCACTATCACGGTATGCCGCATTACTGATTGTCGCTGTTGTCGGATCGGTTCATTTTGCTTCCGCGGAACAAGACGGCTCTGCACAAAACGGGGCTGTCAAACCATCACAAATCAAGGGCTGGAAAAAAGGTATCGGCTGGGGTTGGATTTGGGGACGAAAAGATGAAGTCGGAGCCTTCAATGCGATGACGGATGAGAGCCGGGCCGCTGCCCTACGACTCGCCACCCATGGCAAAGTCTATGATCTTGGCATCACTTACAGTCGGAACAGTTACATCTGGCCCGGGCACAGCCCTGGAGAAGTCATGACTTACCGATCACCGGAGGGAGTGGCCCGTCAAAAAGACCATGAATTCGCGCTGCCGGCTGTTAATCCGGTCGAGAATCGTTGGCACAGTTGCGCGCTGTTTATCAACGACAATGTGGCGACCCAAATCGATGGTCTCGGTCACGTCACGGCTGGCAAAGACAACCACTGGTACAATGGTTTCACGGAAAGTCAGTGGGGAGGTGACTTTGGACCACGCAAGTGTGATTCAACCACCATCCCTCCCGTGGTAGCGCGCGGCGTCATGCTTGACATCGCAGGGCTCAAAGGAGTCGACGAGCTCGAGTCGGGATACGGCATTACCCCTGCCGACATCGACGCAGCCCTTGCTGCTCAAAACATGGAATTGCTCCCAGGCGACTGCGTCTTTGTCAGGACTGGAACTTTGCGACACTGGGGCGACGACGGTGCAGATCACGAAAAAATTGCCGAGCACGATTCGGCTGGCATCACCCTGGCTACTGCGAGATACCTGGTTGAAGAACACGGAGCCATGATGATTGGATCGGATACGAGTGGGCTGGAGCAGGCGCCCGCTGCCGCTGGATCAAAATCATTCATCCCAGTCCACAACTATTTGCTGATCGAGCAAGGAGTACACATTGCCGAATTCCATTACCTGGAGGATCTTGCCGACGACGAGGTTTACGAATTCTGCTACGTGGCCTCAACCAATAAAATCGCCGGCACGGCGGCCGGGTTCACCATGCGACCACTCGCGATGAAGTGAGCGACCACTCGCCAAGCAAAGCCTTACGTCTCCACAACCACAGGGACCGTCTTCCTCCGTCCGACCCCTTTCACACTTTGCGATCGATGCGATCTTTCCCAGCATGCTCAATCGTGGCATTTGTGTAAGACATCGCGACCGATCGGTCTCCTTCAATCGCCGGAAGGGTCTCTTGGAGCTCATCGTTGTCCTCGGAAGATTTCCGAGGACAACCAGGACCGCAGGCGAAATCCAGCCAAGCTTCGTGCGTTTGTCCGTGTTGGCCATCTCACAAACGTTCTGCTCCAAGCATTCTGCTCGCTTTGACCGGCAAAGGTCTACCCATTTTGGCGGCCCCCACAGCGTGATCCGTCTCGAGTAAAAACGAGTCCTCCGACGGGTTAGGCCCCTGCGTCACGCTTACAACCGCAACGACTGGTTCATGAATTCGATCAATTCTGTCTGATTCCAGAGGTAAGCTCACCTTTTTCTCGAACGGTCTCCGATGGATGGGAAAACTGACCTGAATAGCGAAAACTATTCGATTTTGTCAGCCACGCGGATTAAGAGTACTGGTAACAATTGGCTTTTTTTCTAAAGTGAAGGGGTGGAGCGAGCAACCTTGCCCTCAACCTCTCGTTGGATGTTTTGTTCCATTCCGTCGTTTCCTTCCGAATGGAACAGCTCCACTATCCACCTCGATGCAGGAGTCGGAACATTGAAGATCTTGATGGCCAGCAGCGAAGTTGTGCCGTTCGCAAAGACGGGCGGCCTTGCAGATGTTTGTGGTTCTTTGCCCGTCGAACTCGCGAAACTCGGCCACCAAATTTCTGTGATCATGCCAGCCTTTCGGTCGGTAACAAAAACAGACATCCCGCTCACTGACACGGGCTTAGCGGTCGATATACCGATCGGAAGCAAAATCGTGAGCGGCCGCATCCTTCGCAGCCAGCTGCCGGGCAGCAATGTACCCGTATTTTTCGTGGAGCAACCCGACTATTTTGATCGGAACGAACTCTATCGTGAATCAGGCGAGGATTACAAAGACAATTGCGAACGCTTTGTCTTCTTCTGTCGAGCGGTAATGGAGTGCGTTCGTTTGCTCGATTTGGATATCGACTTGATCCACGCCAACGACTGGCAAACCGGATTGATTCCTGCGCTTCAAAAAATTGAATACGAAAGTGCCCCCGGTTACGAACACATCGCGACTCTGCTCACCATCCACAACATGGCCTACCAAGGTCAGTTCTGGCACTGGGACATGCTTCTGACGGGGATCGACTGGAAGTACTTCAACTGGCATCAGATGGAGTACTACGGCAACCTTAACCTGCTCAAGACCGGCATCGTGTTTTCAGATTCCATCAACACGGTCAGCCCTCGATATGCCCAGGAGATTCAAACGGATCCGTTTGGATGTGGTCTCGAAAACGTACTCGGCCATCGCCGTAAGGTGTTGTCGGGCATTATCAATGGCGTCAGTTACGACGCCTGGAATCCGGCAACCGACCCGCACCTCGCGTCGAATTTCGATCCGACGGATTGGCAGACGGGCAAACTGAGCTGCAAAACAGATTTACAACAGCGTTTGGAACTACCGACAAAGCCGGACGTACCTTTGATCGGACTGGTCGGTCGGCTAGCTGACCAGAAAGGTTTCGACCTAGTCGCACAAGTCATGAGACACTGGGTCACCTCTCGCGACGTGCAATGGGCAATTCTCGGTACGGGTGAACCGAGCTACCATGAACTGTTCAAACAGCTATCGGCAGACTATCCCGATAGAGTGGCTGCAAAGCTCGAGTTTTCGAACGAGTGGGCTCACCAGATCGAAGCGGGTGCTGACATCTTTTTGATGCCCAGTCGTTATGAGCCATGTGGATTGAATCAACTCTACAGTTTGAAGTATGGTACGGTCCCGGTCGTGCACGCTACGGGTGGATTGGCGGACTCGATTGCCGACGCATCACCGAGTAATCTGTCAGCGCAATCCGCCAACGGATTTAGTTTCGACGTCTACGAAGCGGCGGCGTTGGAGCGCACTTTGGATCGGGCGTGCGAGATGTATCGCGACGATAAACCGACATGGAATCAGCTGGTCAACACCGGCATGCAACAGGATTGGTCCTGGGCTGAAAGTGCCCGCAAGTATGCCGAGCTCTACGAATCCACAATCGCCCGAGCCAACTCAGCCGTCTGTGCCTGAACGTCGCTACGACCCTATCTCGGGACGCTGGGTCGTAATCGCCGAAAACCGTACAGCCCGCCCGCACGATTTACCGATCAAGATTGACGAACCGCAACTCGAATCGTGCTCGTTCTGCGCCGGTCGAGAATCCGAAACGACCGAACCGGTTGCCGTTTGGGCGCCGACCGCATCCCCTTCGCATGACCACGAATGGCAAGTTCGTGTTGTCCCGAATCTCTATCCGGCATTCGTTCCAGCGGGCTCTCTTACACCCGACTCGCCGGTGATCGGCAAGGAGCATTCGTTGGGCTTGCACGATGTGGTGATCGAGTCGCCACAACATCAGCGACGCATGACTGAACTGACTGTCGCCGAAACCCGAATCGTTTTCGAGGCCTATCGCGGCCGCTTGCAAGACTATGCCAAAGCTGACGCAATCGCTTACGGATTTTTCTTCAAGAACTGTGGGAGTGCGGCCGGAATGTCGCGTGAACACATCCACAGTCAGATGGTAGGTCTGCCATTTGTGCCTCCCGTTGTGCAAACGGAACTCGATAACTCGAAAAGATTCTTTCTGGAAACGGGACGATGTGTTTTTTGCGATTTGATCCGCCGTGAACGAGACGAAAAACTACGAATCGTAGCCGAAAGTGACCAGCTGATCGCTTTCTGTCCTTATGCGAGTCGGTTCAGCTACGAAACTTGGATTCTTCCTAAAAAACATCTGTTCTTCTTTGAACAAACTGCGAATGATTTACTCCTCGAACTCGCGCAGATGGTTCACGAAGTATTGCAAGGTCTGGAACAAGAGCTTAATCGGCCAGCTTACAACTACTTGTTACATACAAACCCCTTTGACACTTGCCGGAAAGACCACTATCACTGGCATATTGAGATTATTCCGCGGCTCGCGCGGCTCGCTGGACTCGAATGGGGTACGGGGATTCACATCAACAGTGTCTCTCCCGAGGCAGCTGCGGTCAGACTGCGCAAACAAACCGGTTGCTAACGAACAACAAAAGTTTTCCGCCAAGAAAAGATAGATAAGCAAGGCAAGATGTGCCGATCTAACCTTTGGGTTGGTTCGGCGCCAATTTCGACAAAAACCGTTCACCAAAATCTCGCTCCCCCAAAAAAACGACGATGATGAAACAGACAATCAATCTTTGCCTCGCGCTACACAACCACCAACCGGTGGGTAATTTTGACCATGTAATTCAACAAGCTTACGAAGACAGCTATCTCCCCTTTTTGGATGTCTTTGAACGCTATTCGAATCTACGTATTTCGTTGCACACCAGCGGCCCTTTGATCGAGTGGTTCGACAACCACCACCCCGAATATTTAGATCGGCTGGCTGGTCTTGTCACCGCCGGCAGGATCGAGATCGTGGGGGGAGCTTTTTACGAACCGATTCTCACGATGATTCCATCTCGTGATCGGATTGGTCAAATTACGGACTACAGCAAATGGCTTGAGTCTCGTTTGGGGGCGGACATTCGCGGCATGTGGATTCCCGAACGAGTTTGGGAACAGCAACTCACCAGCGACCTCCATGCAGCAAACATCCAATATACGCTTTTGGATGACCGCCATTTCAAGAATGCGGGACTCCGGGACGACCAACTGCACGGCTACTACGTCACAGAAGACGACGGTAACTTGGTCAGCGTCTTTCCGGGTAGCGAGCGTCTCCGATACTTGATTCCGTTTGCCAATCCTCATGAGACCATCGATTTCTTACGGCAATCGGCCGAACGTTATCCCGGCTCCATCATGGTGTTTGGCGACGACGGTGAAAAATTCGGGACCTGGCCTGACACAAAGCGACATGTTTACGACGAAGGATGGTTGAGCCAATTCTTTGATCTGCTTTCAGCGAATCAGGAATGGCTGCACACCGTCACACTTTCGGAAGCGATGCAAAGTGTCCCGCCAACGGGAAAAGTCTATTTACCTGAAGGCAGCTACCGAGAAATGACCGAGTGGGCTTTGCCTGTCGCTCGTCAAAACGAGTTTGATCATCTTTCTCACGAAATGGAGAGTGATGAACGTTGGCAAACACTCAGTCAGTATTTACGTGGTGGTTACTGGCGGAACTTCAAAGTGAAGTATCCCGAGACTGACGAGATGTATAGTCGCATGATGATGGTCAGCCGTCGTCTTGAGGAAGCCAGGCAAAGCGGTATTTCCGAGGAGGTTCTAGAGGGACCCCGTCGAGAACTTTACCGCGGTCAGTGTAACTGCAGTTATTGGCATGGAGCGTTCGGTGGAGTTTACCTCCCCCACCTGAGAAACGCTGTCTTCAACCATCTGATCGCCGCGGACAACCTACTGGACCAGATTCTGGGTAAGCCCGCATGCTGGGTAGAAGGCTCCGCCGACGATTTCAACTTCGACGCACGCCCTGAAATTCAGTTACGAAATGACAAATTAATGTGTCTGCTATCGCCGTCCTTCGGTGGCCACATGTATGAATTAGACGTGCGATCAATTTGCCATAACTTGCAAGCCTCACTGACTCGGCGAGAAGAGGCCTATCACCGCAAGGTGCTTGCTGGTGCTAACTCACAAGAGGGTGAAGTGGCCAGCATTCACGATCGAGTTATCTTCAAGCAAGAAAATCTGGACCAACGCGTTCAGTACGACAGTTACCCTCGCAACTCGCTCGTCGACCATTTTTACCATCCGGACACAAGTTTGGAATCGGTCGCACGGGGTGAGGCCAACGAAATTGGCGACTTCGTTCAGGGTTCCTTTGAATCGCGACTCCGACGCAATCCGGATCGCATCCAAGCCCAACTGACTCGTGAAGGCAAGATCGGAAACCACACCGTACGGATTACCAAAGGCGTCACCCTTCAGTCCGGCGTCTCGACACTTGAAATTGCCTACCTTCTGGAAGGGCTACCTCAGGACGATCCGACGCTGTTTGGCGTCGAGTTCAACTTTGCGGGCATGCCGTCCGGCGCCGATGATCGCTACTTTTTCTCGGGTGACGAACGGTTCGGTCAGCTTGGTCAGCAACTTTCGTTGACCAACCTGCAAAGTTTTGGCTTGTCCGACGAGTGGTTGGGGCTCAGCGTTCGCTTGAACCTGAATCAGCCCACCAACTTCTGGACCCATCCGGTAGAAACCGTCAGCCAGTCCGAAGGTGGTTTCGAGCTTGTTCACCAGTCAGTCATGGTTATGCCTCACTGGCATGTCCGCGGCGATCAAGATGGACGTTGGAGTGTGACGCTCCACTTGGACATCGACACGACATTCGCTGAAAGTCGCATGCACGCGGACGCAGCAGCCTTGTCGTAAGCGAGAAACGAGAAACGCGGATGCGCACCGACGACGCTTTTGGGGGGAGTCGTCTGGGGCGCATCCGCGTTGTTTTTTGCGCTACTCGCCCTCCAGCTTCGCAAGCTGTCGCCAATCGATCGCTTGCAGAGCCTGAGAGTCTCGCCAGCCAACACGGGCTAAAACCGGCGGAATACTGCGAGCAGCCAGTTCATCTTGATTCGATTCCAAACTGGGATCATCTTGGGCGGAATGTTCGAGGTCATTCAACACAACTCCCGCCAGCGACAAGCCGTCTCGAAAAGTCATAGCACAAATCAAGGTTTGCAACGCCTGATTGATGACTCCAATTCGATTCGGTGCGACGATTACAAGCGGAAATCCCATCTGCTCGGCCAAATCGGCCACATAGAGTTCATTGGTCACTGGCGACATCAGACCGCCGGCTCCTTCGACAAGAACAAATTCAAAGTCAGCCCAAGCCTCGAGGCCTCCTACCAGACCGTCCACATCCATTTCACGCCCTTCCGCTCGAGCTGCCAGATGGGGAGCAAGCGGAGCCGCGAACGTCTGCGGACAAACCCGCTCCAAATCCAACGGTCGATCGGCCGCGTCCCAGAGCTCCTGAGCGTCAGTAACAAGCGGTTGATCCGCACGAGTTTCACAACCGCTGGCGACAGGCTTGTAAACACCCACTCGACATCCGGTAGCTCGCAGCGCACGAGCAATCGCCGCCGTAACATACGTTTTGCCGACTCCTGTGTCCGTACCAGTAATGAACAACCCATGATTCGGTTTGCGTTTCATAACCGTTAAGGTACCATCACCACCAGCCCCTTCGAAAGAGCCAACCTCTCGCAAAACGAGACGATGACCGAACCATTCCCCCCGCAGATCCAGGTAGCTTTGATTCAAATGAGCTGCTGCTGTGACCCACAAACGAATATCGAAACAGCCCTAGCGCGAATCGCGACAGCCGCCAGCGAGGGCGCAGACGTCGTCTGCTTGCAGGAACTATTTGCCAGCGAGTACCCGTGTCAGACCGAAAACCATCAACAGTTTGATCTCGCCGAACCCTTGCCGGGGCCAACCTATGATCGCGTATCGGCAGCAGCCCAGAGCAACCAGGTGGTCGTGATCGGTTCATTCTTCGAACAACGTGCTCCAGGCATCTATCACAACACAGCAGTCGTATTCGACACCGACGGGAGGGAAGTTGGACGTTACCGAAAAATGCACATCCCGGACGATCCGCTTTATTATGAAAAATTCTATTTCACACCTGGCGACCTCGGATTTCGAACGATCGCAACATCAAAAGGTCCGCTTGGCGTCTGCATCTGCTGGGACCAATGGTTTCCTGAGGCCGCGCGGCTGACGGCATTAAGTGGAGCTCAGATTCTGTTCTATCCGACGGCGATTGGCTGGCTACCGGCGGAAAAAGAACAGTGGGGTGCGACCCAATGCTCGGCGTGGGAAACCATGATGCGAAGCCACGCGATTGCGAATGGGGTTTTTGTTGCCGCAGCAAATCGGATCGGGCAGGAAGGTGAACTCGAATTCTGGGGCCAGTCATTTATCTGCGACCCGAACGGAAACGTGATCGCACGAGCGGCCGATGACCGGGAACAGATTCTTCGCGCCGAATGCAACCTGGCCCAAGTCGATGCCGTTCGTACCCATTGGCCCTTCCTACGTGATCGAAGAATCGACGCCTATCAAGGACTTGAAAAACGGTACCTCGAAGATGACGATTGCTGACCCCGTATCACTCGGCTATCGGTGGCCTGCCGAATGGGAACCTCACCAGGCAACTTGGCTTGCCTGGCCTCACAATGCCGAAACTTGGCCAGGCTGCCTTGAGGCCGCCCAACGCCAATTCGCAGAACTCGTCAACAGCATCGCGCAATTCGAACCCGTCCGGCTGCTGGTAGGTGAAGGCGAAAGCTTGCGAACGGCTGAGCGCATGCTCTCAGGAATCTCCAACACTCAATTTCACCAGATCGCTACCAATGATGCCTGGATCAGGGATCATGGCCCCACGTTTCTTTCTGCCGATCAGATTGAACGGGAAGCTGCCATAATTGACTGGAAATTCAACGCTTGGGGTAACAAGTATGCGCCTTTTGACCGGGATGACTCGGTCCCACGTCGAATCGGTGAGCTAACCGGTAAACGCCGTTTTTCGGCAGATATTGTTTTGGAAGGTGGCGCGATTGATGGAAATGGCACCGGGCTGCTACTCACGACCGATCGCTGCTTACTGAATCCCAATCGAAATCCGAAATTGGACCGCCAACAGTTGGAAAGTTGGCTCGCCCGCTGGCTCGGCACGAAAAAAGTGATCTGGTTGGCCGGTGAGATCCCTGGCGACGACACCGACGGCCACATCGATCAGATTGCCAGGTTTATTGATCGCACGACCGTCATCCTCGCTGATCGGCCCGAACATCCCATGGCCCAGCAAAACCAAGCTCGATTACGTCAAATCAGCGAAGAATTGCAAATCGAACTGAAAACCAAAACCCTGCCAATGCCCGCAGCTCGCTGGAACGGATCACAACGCTTGCCGACGAGTTACATAAATTTCTATATTACCAATCAAGCGGTAATCGTTCCGACGTTCGATGATCCAGCGGATTCCGTGGCTTGCGAATGCCTTCAGGACTCGTTTCCGAACCGAAAGATTGTGCCCCAAGCCGCGGATATTCTAGTCGCTGGCTTGGGAGCTATTCACTGTCTGACCCAACAAGAACCTGTTTCGAACTTACCATGAAACAACAAACGACTAACGCCTCCGCGGCTGCACACAACCGAAACGCTTGGGATCAATTGGCCAAGCAGAAGCAACGCTTCACCAGAGCTGCAAAAGATGAGGAATTCCGGGAACCGCTGCGAATCCTGGACGGCAACGGCTGGCTGGGAGGGCAAATTGAGGGCAAACGCCTGCTGTGCCTCGCCGCCGGCGGAGGTCGCCAAGCACCTCTTTACGCAGCGACCGGAGCGCAAGTGACCGTCGTGGATGTCAGCCCCGATCAATTGGAACTAGATCGCATCGTGGCCGCCGAACGCGGACTGGACATCCGCACCGTGGAAACATCCATGGACGATCTCGCTATGTTCTCAGTCGGCGAGTTCGACATCGTGATTCATCCGGTCAGCACATGCTACGTCCCGAATGTGAACGCGGTTTACCAACAAGTTTCACGAGTCACCGCTGCGGGTGGACTCTATATTAGCCAACACAAACAACCCGTTAGCCTGCAGGCATCCACCACTCCCATCGACGCAGGTTATCCTTTGGCAGAACCCTACTACCGAGAAGGTCCACTCCCCGCAGTCAACGGCAGTCTGCACCGCGAAGAAGGAACGCTGGAGTTCTTGCATCGCTGGGATCAGTTACTTGGAGCGATGTGTCAAGCGGGTTTCTTAATCGAAGACCTGACGGAACCTTGCCATGCGGAGCCGGAAGCGGAGCTTGGCACGTTCGGGCACCGAAGTCAGTACGCTCCTCCCTACGTTCGCATCAAAGCCAGGCGACGCGCCGATAGTCAACAAATGCCAATGGTTTGGACACCTTGATTTTTCCGTTGGGGGCCTTAACGACGCAGAAAAAATGCGACCAGGATGACCACCGCAAACCAAGTCAGCGAGGTCGGCTCCGGCACCACCTCGTAGGAAAGATTGTCGATAGCAAAATAGGCGGGGGTGTTCATGCCAAAATCACCCCCATCCGTTGACAAGAGTCGGAAATCCAATCGCGACACCTCGTCACCAAGCGAGGTCAGATCCACCCAAGCCCAATCTGACACCACATTGCTCGCTCCATTGCGAAAGTCAGCCAAATAGAACTCGACCGTGCCCAACTCCTGACTTTGGTCATTGAAGCCAACGAATTCCAACCGAAACCAATCATTTTCAGCAAACGGTCCTTTTACAAATCCTGCTGCGTCATTGCCGTCGAGGATCGCCAAGTAAGCATAAGTGGTATTGGCTACGTAAGTGCCACGGACGGTGGCTGGTTCGGGAAACCGCACTTGTGCTTCGCCTTGAACAGCATTATTGGCAATCGCGAAGGTAGCCGAACCATCCACTCCACCACCGTCCGGCAGGACGAAAGCTGAATAAGGATTAGTGAATCCCGCCGTGGTCAAATCGACCTGGTTGCTGATTGCCCAAGCACCCGGGCAACAATCAAAGTCGGCATTCCACGTGCGATTAAATTCTACACCACGACTGACAAAGGAAAGCTGGCTGGCATCGCCTGGCGCCGCCGAATTCGGAGGCAATCCCAGATCTTCAAAATCAACGATTGTCTCTGCCCGAACGCATGGGCACAAACAGACAACGAAGAGACAGCTCCATAAAAGTCCGGTGTTCATCATGTTCCTTCTTTCAATTGGTACAAAAGTTGTTTGCAATTTTCCCCAGTCAAAATTCTTCGACTGCTTCTCCACCCGCTCTAGTACAGATCGATGCAAGAACGGGCAAAGCAATTGTCTCCTCCAAAAACCGAACCGTTCCATTCGCAAAGACAGCATTAGCGCCACCCGGATGATGACTCCGAATGTCATTTTCGAACGCTGGCGAGGCGTTGATCGCAAAAGCCTGATCAAAAATATTACGACCATTGATCCACTGACCATCCGGCCAAGCGGTATCCTCCGCCACCATCAACGTGTTTGACAATCCGTCTCGAATATCAATACTGCGAACCGCTTGGTCGTAGAGCATCGTGCCCTTGGGAGGGTTGTTAGGTCCCGAAATCCGTTCGCCATAAATGCCGCCATAATCGCATGGACCGCGTCCATCAACCAACCGGGTTCCCCGCTCGCTCGTCGGACAAACAAAAACATTGATCACAACCGCAGCCGCCGATGAGTTTCCAGGGCTATCAAAAGCCAACGACAAATCGAGCTGATCATAGACAGCTTGTTGTTCAAGAAAGGGCAGCAAGAAGGCCGACCAAGCGAGCTGCCGCTTCGACTGATTTCCCTGTGGTCGCCATTCCACGCCACCAATGGGAAAGTGGCCATGCTGCTCGTGGTACATCTGTAAAGCAACGCCGATTTGCCGCAAATTATTGGTGCAGGTCACTCGACGAGATGATTCCCGAGTGGCGACCACAGCCGGCAAAAGAAGTGCGAGGAGCAATCCAACGATCGCAATAACAACAAGCAGTTCAACCAGTGTAAAAGCCCAGCGCGCGGATTGAACGGAACGATCCGTCGTCAAAGTCACTGGCATTCGCTGAGTAAAAATAGCCATAATAGGTATGCGCAGACCAACACCAACCCAAGATCAACCTCGACGTGCGACGTCCCACCGTAAAAACTCTCAGTGAAAACTCTCAGTAAAAACTCTCAGTAAAAACTCTCAGTAAAAACTCTCAGTGAAAACTCTCAGTGAAAACTCTCAGTGAAGACTCTCAGTGAAGAGCAACCTCAAGCGGTCTAGCCTTGATTAGCGATTCCTCGCAATAAGCACCGACGCAAGCTTCGACCCTCGCAAAGCTTTGCACGAATGACGTTGGCAGGTCTTCTGACTTTCAGGCTATCCCAACTTGCCTTCTCGTCGTCGATTCAATCGATCAACAATGGCATCAGAATTAGTCGGACTTTGCACCTGATCACAGCGGCGGGGCCGTCCCGGGATTTCACCGGTGTTCCCTTTTCCCTCGATGCCGGATGGGCAGTCGAGCACCAACGTCTAGTGGGAAGAAATCTACCAGAGACTTGTTGCAACGTCTAGGCTACAAGAAAAAAAGCCGAGCTCCTGCTGGAGAGCTCGGCTGTCCGAATTTGTTGTGGTGCGACCTCCCTCCAGGGAACGACCAGCACCACAACAAAATTGAGTCTTGAGGTCAAATCAAGAGATTAGTCGAGAAAGCCAACCAGCTCCTGACTACGACTAGGCTGCTGCAATTTCCGCACAGCTTTCGCTTCGATCTGACGAATTCTTTCGCGTGTCACCTTGAAGATATGCCCCACCTCTTCGAGCGTGTAGCTGTAACCATCGCCCAAACCATATCGCAGTTTGATGATCTCGCGTTCACGATAGCTAAGGGTTTTCAGAACTTTATTGATTCGTCCCCTGAGCATCTCTTGCGAGGCGCCAGTCGCGGGACTTTCAGCACCCCCATCTGGAAGCAAATCGCCAAAGTGGCTGTCCTCACTGTTGCCAACAGGACGATCCAAGCTGATCGGATACCGGCTCATCGCCAACACCCGACGCGCTTCTTCCACCGTCGTATTGGATCGGCGTGCTGTTTCTTCGATCGTGGGCTCACGTCCCAATTCTTGTAACAACTGACGTGAGACATTGCGAACACGGGACATCGTTTCAACCATATGAACGGGAATTCGAATCGTGCGGCTTTGGTCTGCCACTGCGCGAGTGATCGCTTGACGAATCCACCAAGTCGCATAGGTGCAAAACTTAAACCCGCGACGATACTCAAACTTATCGACTGCCCGCATCAGCCCAGCGTTGCCTTCTTGAATCAAATCCAAGAAGCTCAAACCACGGTTCCGATACTTCTTAGCAATTGAGACAACAAGTCTTAAGTTACCTTCTGACAATTCACGTTTGGCTTGTTGGTAGTGAGCATATTCAGAACGCAAAAACTTGACCCGATTCCGCAGGCTTGTCGGCGTTTCCTGGCAGGCCATCAATAAATTGCGGTATTCACGAACCCACTTTTCACGCTCTTCTGCCGGGCCTTTACTCGTTTTATGCTCGTTGATCTTCTTGCTGAGTTCATCGATTCGGCGGCTGAAGTCTTCTAACGTACGAATCATTGGCTCAATTCGCTGGGTTCGCAACCCAAGCTCTTCGACCAACCGTACTGCACGAACTCGCCCCCGACCTAAACTGTGCCAAGCAGCACGTCGCTTGGCCTTCGACTGTCGCTTGTTGACGCTGATCAGGTAGTCTCGTCGGTTGCGTTTGAGCACCACATCCAGAGTCTTCAGATTGTGCGGCAGTCGCCCTAAAATTTGATCCTTTTCCAGACGATCGGTTACCGAAACCTGAACCGTTCGATCAAACGGCAATTCGCCATTGTGGACGCGATTCAGAACCTTGTAGGCCGATTGAATGACGTAATTGCATTCTAATAGCTTCGCGCGGAAACGCTGACGAGTGTTTTCAATCCGCTTGGCAAGCTCAATCTCTTGCTTTCGCGTCAACAGCGGGATTTCGCCCATCTGTGTCAGATACATACGAACCGGGTCATCCGACCACGACTCGGCATCCAATTCACCCGCTATTTCCTCACGCGGCGCGTCACCCGAATCTGACTCCGCCGCAGACATCTCTGCGGCCGTCAGACTACCACCTTCGTCATCGTCATCCGATGGAACAACATCTGCAGCGCCTGCTGCAAACGCATCACCAGTTGTGGTGCGCGCGTCGTCCTCGAAGTCCTCGATCAGTGTGTACAAACCCCAGCTCCTTCACCAAACGGTCTAGAAGTTGACAAAAGGAAGGAAGCACCCCCGTGCTTGACCAAATAGACGGCGACTCCAACTACGTTGATGACGAGTTGCCCATCCGCACATGCCGAACTGAAACTCACTTGAGCATTCAATTCCGTTGACCTCAAAATTCTACCACTCATTTACCACACGTCCGTGACGACCAGTGATTTGTCAAAAGATTGCGATCAAAGCGTATGAAACGAAGGCAATCTGCTTCCCTAGTCCGCCTAAACAACCAAAACAGACAGCCGAACGCGATTTCTTTTTGCGTTACAAGGATTCTTCACTTTCGTGATGAATACGGTGAGCTAAGTCACTGCAGTGGGAAACAGTCAGTCCTGGCAACCTTTGCAGGACTATTACTCGCAGGCGGGGTAGATTACTCTCACCCTGCCACGATCTCGTGTAAAGTCGATCCGTCTCGCCTAAACGCTCGGTACCTCTGTCGGACCATTATTGAAGCGTCCCAGCCAGAGAGGGACGAAAATCCGGTTGCCTTGCCGAGGGTACATCAGTGCGTAAGCACCCCAATTTTAATCCGACTGGTGGCGAGGTCTAGTGGCAAAATCAATTGAGATGCCGTACCCCACTATTTTTTTTGAACAAACGCTTTGACCAAGCCGTTAAACTTTAACAAGTCATTTCTTTTTGACATCCCCGCCGGCCTTCGTTTCAAGATCTTGACGCGACGCATCCACAGCCAACGCACATTCGTACCATTGGAGCCAAGGTTAAGATCCAGTTAGAATCGGCGCCAGGCCATTAACGGGACTGGTCCCAGACGCTAAAACGTTACGATCGACCGTTGCTCCGTGCCGTTCACTCTCGCTTATTTTGCCCGATCCCAACCCGTTTCCATGTCTCAACAATTCAAACTACCCTGTCCGGCTTGTGGCCAACCCCTGATAGTGAGCCCACCTCAAGCCGGTGAAACACGAACCTGTCGTTGTGGGGAGCAAACGGTTGTTCCCACGTTGCGCGAGGTTCGACAACTAGAACCCATCGAATCCCAGTCCTCGGCTCCCCGTCCCGGTAGGGGCTGGAATGCGATGCGGGGAACTCTGTTTGTGGCAGGCATTCTGCTACTAGCTATCGGTGCTTACGGACACTTTCGCTTTGCCCCCTTACGCCAAGATCTCAACATCGAACAACCGGAATTTGAAGAGCTAAGCATCGACATTCAAACGGTAACTCCCATGCAGGCGTGGGATGCCTGGGACCATTTCCGGCGACAAAGTCTCGAATATCGAGACACGCCTCGATTTCTTGCAGACCGAAAACGTTACCAGGAAATGAGTTTCTACCTGTACCTCTTCTGGGGATTGGCGCTGATTGGAATCGGTTTGGTGGCCGCCTCGCTGTTGCTACCTGGGCAGACTCGAAGAGGCTAATCGCGGCGCGCCCTTTCCCAACTGTCCGCCCGCGATGCCAGCAGCGCAGCAAACAGGCAGGGAAAACGAATCAGGCGAGTCGCTTTTTCCAGGCAAATTCAGGGGAATCCTGCACGTATTTTGGTACCGCGTAGCCTGGCAGGCGTCGTGACAATTGATCCATGATCGCCTGACCTCGCTCAATCGATACTTCAAAATGAGCCGCACCGGCAACGCGATCCAGTTGATTTAGGTAGTAAGGCATCACCCGCAGCTCGATCAATCGCTGCGATAGTTCGATTAACGTTTCCGCACAATCATTCACATTTCGTAACAAGACGGCCTGATTCAGCACAATGGCCCCGGCCTCAATTAGCCGCCCAATCGCTGCAGCAACCGCGCCGTCAATTTCATGGGGGTGATTGATATGCACCACGACCACGACGCTCGGATTGACCATGAGCGCGCGGATCAGTTCGTCGGTAATCCGACTCGGGATCACCACTGGCAAGCGAGTATGCAACCGTAGACGTCGAATGTGTGGAATTTTGGCGATCTGCGAAATCAGCTCATTCAGCGATGTATCCACAAGCGTAAGCGGGTCACCACCGCTCAAAATAAGCTCTTCGATTGTTCGATCTTCGGCTAATTGGTCGATTGCCGGCTGCCATTGTCGGTAGGACTGCGGCGCCGCCGCATAGGGGAAGTGCCGCCGAAAGCAGTAACGGCAATGGATCGCACACGATCCTGTGGTGACAAGCAGAGCTCGCCCTTCGTACTTTTGGATGACTCCCGGAGCTCGCTCAGCCTGCAAATCCAGCACCGGATCGAACGAAAAACCATCGACCGGGTCATTTTCGGCAGCGAGCGGCAAAACCTGTCGCAGTAAGGGGTCGTCAACATCCCCCGCACGGATCCGTCTGAGATAGGGTCGGGGCACGAAGAGGGGAAAATCAGCGGCGGCCCGTTCTGCTTCTCGCCCCCAGGATGCGGGTAAATCAAGTTCAGAGCAGAGTTGCAGCGGGTCACGAATGGCCTGCTTCATTTCCGATCGCCAGTCGCCGACCGGCTCAATCTTCACCGCTGAGTGGCCCGTCGCTTGATTTCCACCGGTCAATTGCTTTTGCTCCTGCGAGGATTCGCGAAAAGGGTTGCCCCAAGGTGCGGAGACGGCTTTATCTCGCCGGACTTTGTCTCTGCCCCCTGAATTGGTACCATAATCCGCTAATTCCAGAAAGCGACTCTAGTTCTTCAGATGGGAAAAGAACGTGGCATCCTACAACACCAGCGACTTCCGTAAGGGCCTCAAGGTCCAAATCAACGGTGATCCGTACCTCATGATTGAGTGCAATTTCGTCAAGCCAGGCAAAGGCAACGCCTTTTACAAATGCCGCTTACGAAATCTTGTCCGCAACACGGTATTGGATCGCACCTACAAGGGTGGCGAAACTCTCGAATCGGCCGACGTCACAGAAATCGACGCTCAATATCTGTACCGCCAGGGAGAAACGTTTGTCTTCATGGACAACGAGTCCTATGAGCAATACGAGTTGAGTACCGAGCAGGTAGATGATGCATCGAAATATCTAAAAGAAGGCATGGTCTGCCAAATGATGCTCTTCAACAATAATCCCATCACGACCACACCGCCCAATCACGTAGTGTTACGGGTCGAGTATTGCGAGCCCGGAGCGAAGGGAAACACGGCCACCAATGTGACCAAGCCTTGCAAGGTCGAGACCGGCGCCGAATTCCAATGCCCCGCTTTCATTAACATGGGCGAACTGATCAAAATCGATACGCGAACGGGTGCGTACGTCGAGCGAGTCAAGGAATAGGCTTCGCCAAGAAGAGTGGCTCCTCAGTTCACGATCCATGGCGGAAGCCAAGATGCCAATGGCTGCAGCCAAGATGCTGGAGTGACAGCATGCCCGCGTCCAGCGACTTTCGACCTTCTGCTCAGCTAGAAACATTGCAACAGCGGGCCAGGTTATTGCAACAACTTCGCGCTTTTTTCCATGAACAGCGCTTCCTCGAAGTTGAAACGCCAATCCTTTCAGCCGATTGCGTCATTGACCGGCATCTCGACCCATTACCCGTTCAGCTATCTAGCGATCCGCAACGACCGGACGCTGGTTCCACCTACTGGCTGCAAACATCGCCCGAGTTTGCGATGAAGCGACTGCTCGCGGCAGGTGCCACGTCGATCTACCAAGTCACGCATGCTTTTCGCGCAGCGGAGTCCGGTCGGTTCCATAATCCCGAATTCACGATGGTCGAATGGTATCGGGTCGGCGATGATCAGCGGGCGGGCATGCAGTTGCTGGCAGATCTTTGTGAAACGCTGCTACCGTTCGGAGCAGCCCAATTCATCAGTTATCACGACGCCTTCCAACACCATCTGGGGATTGATCCTCACACGGCTAAAATCGCTCAACTTCGTCAAATTGCCATCGCAAAGCAGATTTCGATCCCGCATACAATGACAGCTTCCGATCGAAACGAATGGCTCAATCTGCTACTCGCCGAAGGTGTCGAACCCCATCTGGGCGTTGAACGGCCGGCAATTCTGTATGACTATCCTGCCGAACAAGCAGCCTTAGCAAAGATTCGACCTGGAAATCCGCCTGTCGCAGAACGGTTTGAACTGTACGCACGAGGCATCGAACTGGCCAATGGATATCATGAATTGCAAGACGCCGAAGAGCTTGTTCGAAGAAATACGATCGTCAATCAACAGCGTCTGGATGACGGAAAACGCACCTTGCCAGCGGAAAGTCAACTGCTGGAAGCAATGCGGCATGGCCTACCGTCGTGTGCGGGAGTCGCCTTGGGATTTGATCGGCTGGCCATGCTTTCCACAGGAGCCACTTCGATTCGCCAGGTGCTGACCTTCCCGATCGATCGCGCCTAACCAACTGCTCAGCGCCGCATATCCAAATCTTCCGACAGCACAAAGTTGGCGATACGAGTTCGATCGAAGGTTTGAAAGCTGAAGTCATGATCGTTCCGATCAGAAGCACAGCCGTGCTCTTCTCCAATCATGTTCCATTGATTCCAATCGATCTCGGGAAAAAAAACATCACCGGCAACCTGCGCTCGAACGCGGGTCCAATAAATGCGATTAACTTTCGGTAGCGCCATCTCATAAATCTGCCGTCCGCCAATCACGAACGCCTCGCTATCGGCTGAGACAAGTTGCAGCGCTGCGTCAAAGGTCGAGGCAACCTCGCAACCCTCGATGGCCAGATTGGGGTTGCGACTGATCACAACGCTGCGGCGTCCAGGCAGCGGACGGCCAATAGAGTCGTAAGTCTTGCGTCCCATTAGAATCGCATGGCCCATCGTGAGTTGCTTGAAACGCTGCAAGTCGGCCGAAAGTCGCCAAGGTAAATTGTCTTCACATCCAATCACTCCGTTCTCGGCAACAGCCACAATCAAAGACAATTTCATCTTGCCGACTCCTAGACTGCGACTGGCGCGGCGATATGCGGGTGAGGTTCGTACTGTTCTAATTGAAAATCTTCGAACTGGAAGCCAAAGATTGATTTGACGTTCCGATTCAAAGTCAGGCGGGGCAACGGCTTCGGCTCGCGCGCGAGTTGCAACCGGGCTTGCTCCAGGTGATTCTTGTACAGGTGCACATCCCCAAAGGTGTGAATGAATTCATGAGGAACTAAGCCGGTGACCTGCGCGATCATCATGGTCAAAAGCGCATAGGACGCGATATTGAATGGCACGCCCAAAAACACATCAGCACTGCGCTGATACAACTGGCAGGAAAGCCGATCTCCTGACACGTAAAACTGGCAAAGTAAATGACAAGGCGGCAACGCCATTTTCGCAACGTCAGCCACATTCCAGGCCGAAATGATCAAGCGACGAGAATCAGGATTGACCTTAATCTGTTCGATCAAATCACTAATCTGATCAACTTCCTTACCGTCGGACCCCGTCCAATGTCGCCATTGGTAGCCATAAACCGGCCCGAGCTCTCCATTTTCGTCTGCCCATTCGTCCCAAATCCGCACTCGATTTTCTTGCAAATAGGCAATGTTGGTCTCACCCTTCAAGAACCACAATAGCTCGTGAATAATTGACCTCAAATGCAGTTTCTTGGTCGTGAGCAGTGGAAACCCGGCCTGCAAATCAAATCGCATCTGATGGCCGAATAGGCTGAGTGTGCCGGTACCCGTTCGATCTGACTTTTCCGAACCGTTGTCCAAGATGTGTTGCAAAAGATCGAGATATTGCCGCATGTAAACCTCCCTGCATCTCTAATCAGCGTTTGCCATCGAGCGAATCACGCCTGTCACGATATCACGCATCTTGGGCTCCGTCGACTCGGCTGCTGCAACAACCAGGTCACCACTCGTCGGTGTCAACTGATCAGGCTGACAAACGTTAGTCACCGCGGATAGTGCCAGGACTCTCATGCCGGCATGGCGGGCGACAATCACTTCTGGAACCGTTGACATGCCGACCACATCGGCACCAATCTTTCGCAACAAGCGGTATTCTGCACGTGTTTCGTAATTGGGCCCCGTCATGGCGGCATACACGCCGCGATAGGCAGCAAAGCCGCTGCGTCTGGCCAAGGAAAGAGCCAGATCACTCATTTCCGCATCGTACGGAGCCGACATATCGGGAAAACGATCGCCAAGACAATCATCATTGGGCCCGATCAACGGACTACCGAACATTAGATTAATGTGATCATCGATCACTACGACATCGCCCGAGCAAAATTGTGGGTTAATCCCGCCACCCGCGTTGGAAACGATCAGCACTTCAACGCCCAACGCTTTCATCACCCGGACAGGCAAAGCGACCTGCGAGAGCGAGTAGCCTTCATATCGGTGGAATCGGCCGTCCATCGTGACGACCGGAATCCCTTCGACAAAACCACACAATAAACGGCCCGCATGACTGAGTGCGGTTGTCGGCGGAAAATGTGGAATCGACTCGTAACTGATTGCAGTATCAACATCCATCTGCCCGGCAAAGCGGCTGAGTCCGGTCCCCAGAACAATACCAACGGCAGGTCGCAGTTTCCAATCACGACGGATCCGTACAACCGCATCGTCAATTTTCTGGACATTGATAGGAGGATAACTTGTTGGCATTTCCAGATTCTACCGCTCGGGTAATGCCGACGGAAATAGGGGATCCTGCAAGAACGAATCGCATAGCGTTTCAACTGATCGACCGTCGACAGCTCGGCTCATCAACAGGACGGTCAGTAACTCTCCGGATCAGGAGCTCCGGCAGCAATTGCCGCCGAACCACTCGTCCCCAAACGGGTCACACCGAGCGCCACCATTTTCTCAGCATCTTCGAAGCTGCGTATTCCTCCAGCTGCTTTGACCTGCATGTGGGCACCCGCGTGCTCGCACATGAGCCGGATATCATGTTCGGTCGCGCCGTGATAGTTGTAATCGCCGCTGGGCTGTTTGACGAAGCCGAAACCGGTCGACGTTTTCACAAATTCCGCACCCACCCGCCGACAAATTTCACAAAGCTTTATCTTCAAATGGTCATCTGCTAGGTAATCATTTTCAAAGATTACTTTGGTGATCGCGGCAAACGAATGAGCCACATCAACAACCGCCCGAATTTCAGCCTCCACATACTCCCAGTCCTCGCTCAGTACCTTGCCGATATTGACCACCAAATCGACTTCACTGGCGCCCTGCTGACAGGCAAAGCGAGTTTCGACAACCTTGGTCTCTGTCAAATTCGATCCGTGCGGAAATCCGATGACCGTCCCCACAGCAACTCCACTACCATCCAGAACCTCCATCGCCAGCGAAACGGCATAGGGCTTCACACAAACACTCGCGACCCCCAGCTGTTTTGCCAATTCACAACCGGCCCTTAATTCCTCGTCCGTCTGCGTCGGATGCAAAAGTGCGTGGTCGATCATTGCCACCAGTGACCTGTCCATGACGTGTCCCTCATACAGCTTGGTTCTGGCTCCTGATCATCGGCGGATCAGAGCAATTCAAAGTTCCCGACCTAATTCCCGAACTTTAGCGGACGCAATCAGTCCGAGAAAGGTCCCTCGACGACTTTTGAAGGGGAGAATCCGCAAAGCAGCTCAACCACTCCCCTGCAGCGCGGAAATCTTGCAGCGCGGAAATGAAGTGACGGCAAACACCGTCACAACAGCTGTTCTTGATGACAGCCGTCACCGTTCATTGTGGGTTGCGGCGCACCATCACGGGTCGACCATGAGGCAGACTCGGTAAGTCACGCGTCAACTGAGGAGAGGGCGTCATCATTTGCGCGGCGGAGAAATTGACGCGTTGAGCAACTCGTCCTCGCTCGTTCCACCAGATCCATCGGTCGACAGGCGACCCTTGTTCGTAGTTTCCTTCAATTGACTTCGCGCCAGTTTCGTGCCACCAAACCCATTTGCTGGTCTTCTCGCCGTCTCGATAAGAACCCAATAACGACTTTTGACCGTTAGTAAACCACCAAGTAAATTCACCCGACGGTCGATCAAATTGGTACTCGCCCGAAAAACGCATCTGCCCGTTGGGATGCCAGGCAATCCATCTTCCGTGCTTCTGATCTTTCCCTTCACGACGATAACCAGCCAACTTGGCATCCCACCAGACATCGGGATCCTTCAGCACTAGGCGAGCTTGCAACACCATGCCCTCGAGTTGTTTCTGGCCATTTTTGTATAGCTTGGTATTTTTCTCCCACCGTCGACCATTCTGATATTCGACACGAGTGCGAATTTCACCGTTATTGTCCCACTCGATCAACTCACCATCGATCTGCCCATCGTCATAGGCCAGTTCTCGCATGCGTGTTTCGTTGGGATACCACCAGGTTGACTTACCATGACGGCGACCGGCAGTGAAACGCCAGTCACAAATCATCCGTTCGTGCCGATCACTGATCGTCCAACGCCCTTCCAGTTGGCCATTGCGAAAAGCCGCTCGCGACTGAAATGGTGGCGCAAACATGGAGAATGGCGGTGCGGAAAAAATGCCCGCTTCATTCGGTTGATACCAGCGAGACCATTCGCCAACACGTTGCCCCATATTGAAGCGACCTTCGGCAACCAGATTGCCATCGGTGTCCCACATCTTCCACGGGCCATGATTGATGTAATTTTGATTTCCATCTTGAGTCACTCCCCTTTCAATCAAGACGTGACCGTCTGCATCACGCTTTTGAATCATCTCGTAGGGGATCTCATCGGGCTGCCCAATATCAATATTCTCTGTATCAATATTCTCTGCGATGGTCGATGTTTGATCACCGATGAAAGACGGGTCCAGTTTGGGAGGCTCGTTCAAGATTGGCTCATTGAATTCGGGCGCATCAAAAGCTTGAGGACTGGATTGATGTGGATCGTCCAAAAACGGATCCTGCGGCGCTAGCTCGCCTGTCGGCAATTCTTCCGGTGACGAAATGCCATCATCCGCATCATCAATCACGTCTGGCAATTCAATATCTTCGAAGATCTCGGAGCCTAGCTGTGCAGAAGCCGTGTGTGGAAGAACAACAGCTGCGCAGATCAAGACAGCGAGTGCATAGATGGCCAGTCGGCAAAACATCTCTCCATCTCCTCCGCTGCTTCAACATCGACACGGGCCAGTGAATCGTTAGTCACTTCGGTATCAGTGAACGGCCAATGCAAGCACAGCATCGCAGGCGACACCGTGTAAATGGCGCGACCGATCGGCATCCGTCATAAATATCGAAACTGTCGGTGTGTGACTTTAAGCGTTTCGGACTCTGAGAAAGATAAGCACAGTTTAAGGGATCGTTTCGGCTCCATTCCCAAGCCTCGCTCCGAAAAAACCCACCATGACGAACCCATAAAAAAACGCGATGCGACGGAATGCGCACCGCGTAGGCGAGTAGGTTTCACGGTTGCTAGCTTAGTCGGCCTCAACGATTCGAAAAATTCGACCAAAGGCATCCGACAGATAAACTTCGCCTTGGCGATCTTGGCCGAAGGTGATCACCGGAATGCTATCGCCTTCACTGGCGGCAATTGCAATTGGACGATTGGCCACAACCCGTTTTGTATCGTAGTCGTATTTCAATCCCCAAATCTTACCGCTCACGTAATCTGCGTAGAGGTAGTACCCGTCGAGTTGGGGCAACAACTTGCCACGATAGACACACCCCCCGGTAATCGATTTCCCCACATCGTGATTATATTCAAAGATAGGGTCAACGAGGTCTCCGCGAACTTCGGCACCGACAAGTCCGAACTTGTGATTCCCCTCCCGCAAATTCCAGCCGTAGTTAGCTCCCGGTTGCACAATATTGATTTCTTCCCACAGATCTTGCCCAACATCAGCCGCCCACAAGGCTCCCGTTTTGCGATCGAATGACATGCGCCACACATTACGAAATCCGTAGGCAAAGATCTCACCGCGAGCGACCCGGGGATGGCCGTAAAACGGATTATCTTTAGGAATTGCGTAGTTCAATCCTTTGTCTTTCCGATCGACATCAATGCGAAGAATCGCCCCCAGCAGAGATTGGACATTTTGGCCATTCATATTCGGGTCATTGAAAGCACCACCATCGCCTAGACCAATGTAGAGGTATCCGTCGGGCCCAAACACAATGGTGCCACCGTTGTGGTTCCAAAACGGCTGTTTGACCCGCATTATTTCTTCTTCGGAGGCTGGATCCGCGCGGTTAGGATCGTCCTTTGACACACGAAAGCGTGAGATCACAGAGGTTCTCGGGGCATCGGTGGTCGTGTAGTAGACGAAGAACTCGCCGTTTTCGGCATATTTCGGATGAAAAGCCAACCCCAACAAGCCTTCTTCATTCTTGTTATCGTTGTAGACAACCTTCGACTCGATATCGAGAAACACCTGTGTCTCGGTGACATCTTGTCGATTGGGCATAAACTGCACCACACCCTGCTGGGTTGCCACGAACAATCGGTTCGTTCCATCATCAGCAGTCGTGATGACAACAGGCCGACGCGGTCGCAATTCCTTGAAAGACCGTACCACCTTCAAAGGCAACGGACTTTGGTCAATTTCTTCTGCACCGCAGACAACAACAATTGAGGGCAACAGAAGACAGGCCAGCATCGAAATGCGTCTGATTCGATTCATAAGTATCCTCATCAATTCCTTCAGGTAAATTCATTGGTAAACACAGATCACTTAGAATCCTTGTTAACCATTTCATCCAATTCAGAAAGTTTAAGTCTCACACTCACGATGTAGGGAGGCTCGTCCTTTGTCCAATGCCCGTAGGTCGTGGTCACGAAGGTCCCATCGGGGAGCACTTCCACGCCCGGATAGGCACAATCACTCCGAGAATGATTGTCCATCAAGCGGACGCGATATTGACCTTCACGACCCGCCACGAGATCTTGATAGGTCCCGACCCAAGCCACCCAATCACCACGAGTCGGGCTTTCGTGAGTCGTATCACGAAAGCTGATAAAGAGCCGCCCGTCGGGCGCGTATTTTGCCGTATGTCGATCACCCGTCAGTGATCCCGGTAACTCAACAGGTTCACTCCAACTCGCACCCTCGTCATCAGAAAAAATCGCAAACGAATTCCGACGTCGGGAATTTTCTCGCAGCAAGGCGGCTAACTGCTTGCCGTCGGGTGACCGAATGATCCCGGGCTCACAAAGGTGCACATCCTCGCGGGTCAGAATCACTGAGGGATCGGCCCAGGTCAGCCCACCGTCTCGGCTAGTTGTTTGATACAAAGTGAAGGGGCCTCGTGTTCCAGACTCTGTAAAGAAACGTCCATCATCATGAAACATGGCTAGATATCGCCCGGGTTCATCCAACCCGACAACACTACCCATTACAACAATGCCCCCCCAATCACCAGCCACCTTGAGCTCCGACCAAGATTGACCGTCATCAGAAGAGACAGCAAGACGAGCCGGATAGAGTCCCGACCAGAGAATCAAACGTTTTTTGCCATCGGCATCGACAACGCGATGGATCGTCGGTGTCTCTTTGCTGGTGGACCAGGACGCGGGCACCGGCAAGCGAGGACTCCAGGTCAGTCCAGCATCATCACTACGTTTCATCATGATCGGGCCACGACCGTGCCCCTTCGGATAGACAACGAGCATTGTTTTCTGATCTTCCAACAGGACGGTTGTGGGATGGCCCAAATACTGTCCGGGCTCCCGATCGACGACGACTTGACGCTGTTGTTGATCCGCAAGGTCGATCAGCGGAATGGAATAACCTCGAGGCGTTTCCGCCGGCAGATTCCCAATCAGTCCCGTTCCGAGCAAGTAAACGCCAAGGATCGATGAAAACTTCATAAGAGATTCCACATCTGGTAGCGTATTTCGAATTCCGTCAAGCTGACAGAATTTTAGCATTATTGAGGGGGGGGGGTATGGTGGCATTTCACGCGCCACATCGACACAATAGACGTGACAAAAGCGCGTGACCCGTACAAATAGACGGCCTGCCGAGTCGCCATCGTACGCGACAGGAGGGCACATCACAAACCGATTTGAGTAATGAATTTGAATTTAAAACGATCAAAATCCCTGTTTGTGTTAAAGCTCCTCCTGGCTGGAATCATTCTGGCTGGAATCATTGTCCTTTCATCGCTCGGTGAGTTGAGAGCGGACGAGAACAGCCCAATCCTACGTTGGGGGGAGATGGAACCGATCCCGAATCAAACCGGCTTGGCAGGCATGGTCGCAGGAATTCACAACGACCAGTTGATTGCCGGGGGGGGTGCAAATTTCCCGACGGCCCCACCGTGGCAAGACGGCACGAAGGTCTGGCACGATCAGATTTATGCCATGGACTTGAAACAAGGAACTTGGCGGACGCTCAAACAGAAGCTACCAAGCGCCGTCGCTTATGGCGTCAGCGTATCGCATCCCGACGGGATCATCGTTTGTGGTGGAGACGATGGCAAGCAAATTTTTTCTGACGTCTATCGCTTGACCTATCAAAACGACCGCGTCAAGATCGATTCGCTCCCGCCCCTCCCCGCTCCATGCACGCAAATGAGCGGCGCGATTGTCGGAGACTTACTCTACATTGCCGGTGGCATGAATCAACTTGACGCCACCCAGGCCTCCGACAAGTTCTGGAGCCTCAATCTCAAGACTGCCGAACATTGGACCGAGTTGCCCCCCTTGCCGACAGGCAGGATTCAAGCCATTGCCGGATCTCAAGGCGGCAGTTTTTTTTTGTTTGGGGGCATTCATTTGAAGGCGGATACCGCGGGGAAGTCAACGAGGGTTACGCCTTACCTCAAGGAAGCTTGGAAGTACGCACCTCGTTCAGCAACAACAGGCAACTGGCGACGCATCTCAGAGCTGCCGAATGCGGCCGCAGCCGCCCCTTCTCCGGCATTTCCCGCGGGTCAAACTCACTTGCTGATCTTGGGTGGCGTCGATGGTTCCCTGTTTGATGCGGACCAGGTAACCCATCCTGGATTTCCAGGACGCATTCTGTCTTACAATCCAGTCACCGACCGTTGGGCAGAGGCCGGCACGATACCGACGGAGGACGCACGCGTCACAGCGCCGTGTATTGCCAGCGGTGGACGCGGCATCATCGTTAGTGGCGAGAGTCGGCCCGGCATCCGCTCACCGCGTGTGATGGACGTGACATTACTGCGAGAAGACCAGAGTTTTGGAATCCTCAATTGGTCTGTACTGATCGTTTACCTTCTAGGCCTTGTAATCATCGGCTTTTATTTCGCGAGGCGCGAAAGCTCGACCAACGATTTCTTCCTGGCCGGTGGGCGAGTTCCCTGGTGGGCGGCCGGTCTTTCGATTTTCGCCACCATGCTCAGCGCTATTACTTATCTCGCAATCCCCGCGCGAAGTTACAGCACCAACTGGATTTTCTTTGTGGTGAACTGCGGCATCCTCGCCATCGCGCCGGTCATCATTGTGGTCTATCTACCTTTTTTTCGACGTCTGCAAGTCACCACCGCTTATGAATATCTTGAAAAGCGTTTCAGTCTTGGAATCCGCCTGATCGGCAGCTTGTCGTTCATCATTTTCCAGTTTGGCCGCATGGGCATTGTTGTGTTGTTACCCGCGTTAGCTTTGTCCGCAGTCACCGGTATCAACGTGTACGTATGCATTGTCGTGATGGGCACTCTCAGCACCTTATACACGGTACTGGGCGGAATCGAAGCCGTAATCTGGACCGATGTACTGCAAACATTCGTCTTATTGGGCGGTGCGTTAGCGGCAATCGCCACCGTGATTCTCCAAGTCGACGGTGGCTTGGGCACGATCTGGGAGTCGGCACAAGAGAACGGAAAACTGCAACTGATCAATCCTTCCTGGAGCCTCGCCAGCGATGGAATCCTCGTGATGGTGCTGGCGGCCATCTTCAACAATCTAGTCTCTTACTCGACCGACCAAGCGGTAATTCAACGATACCTAACGACTAAGGATGAACAAGCATCGCGTCGCGCAATTTGGACCAATGCGTTGTTGGCTATTCCGGCGTCGGCCTTATTCTTCTTCGTGGGCACCGCCTTATTTGTCTTCTATCAGAGCCACCCTGCGAGCTTACATCCACTCGAAAAGACCGATCAAATCTTCGCTTGGTTCATCGCCAGTGAAATGCCACCGGGACTATCAGGCCTGGTTATCGCGGGTATCTTTGCGGCGGCCATGTCGAGTTTGGACTCAAGTATTCATTCTGTGTCGACAGCCATCACCACCGACTTCATTCGCCGCTTTCGCCCCAATCTGGAAGAGCATCATTTCCTAAATATCGCTCGGGCGTTGACATTGATCCTGGGCATCGTAGGCACAATCACCGCCACGGTGATGGCCGGACAAGACATACAATCGTTGTGGACTTTCTTCTTAGGCCTGATTGGTTTATTCGGTGGAACTCTCTGTGGTTTATTCCTGCTCGGCATCTTTACGCGACGAACAGCCGCTATCCACGCATGGATTGGGATCGTGTTCAGTATTGCCGCATTGGCCGTGGCACGTTTTGGCTTCAACTTAAACAGCTTATTATTTGCCGCTCTCGGAGCGACAACCTGCTTGTTCACGGGATGGCTGGCGGCAATCATTGTCCGGCAACCACCCAAGAATCTTGACGGGCTGACACGTTGACCGAGATGACACCGAACCGATGTACTTCCTTACTGAACACTTATCGTGAGGGATTACTGAACGACACCGTTCCTTTCTGGATTCGAACCGCTGTCGATCGTCAGCACGGTGGTTTCATCACGTCGCTGGACCGAGATGGGAGCGTGATCGACACGGACAAGGGAATGTGGCAACAAGGCCGTTTCACTTGGTTGTTAGCGCACCTCTACAATCAGGTCGAGGCGCGGCCCGAGTGGCTAGAATTAGCCACCCATGGCATCGACTTCATTCGCCAACATGGATTTGATGCCGATGGTCGAATGTGGTTCCATCTCACTCGCGAGGGTGCACCCCTTCGCAAACGACGTTACGCTTTCACCGAAGCGTTTACCATCATGGCGTTTGCCGAATACGCTCGCGCTACGAACGACGATCGCATGGCAGAAAATGCGATTCAACTCTTCGAACGCTATCAAGCCTTTCGGCAACAACCGACTGGGCCGAACAAATTCGAGCCAACCCGCCCCATGAAATCGATGGGAGGCCCCATGATCACCTTGTCGATCTGTCAGGTGTTGCGGGCAGCGATCGACTGGCCGCAGGCAAATCGATTCATTGATCAAAGCATTGACGAAATCGAACAAGACTTTGTCAAACCGGATCGAGAGGTGGTAATGGAATCGGTCGGGCCAGAGGGTCAAATTTACGATCATTTCGATGGGCGCACGTTGAATCCAGGGCACGCGATTGAAGGGGCCTGGTTTATCATGCATGAAGGCAAACATCGAGCCGATCCGCAGCTCATTCAGCTCGGCACACAAATGTTAGAATGGATGTGGCACCGCGGCTGGGATGAAGAATACGGAGGAATGTTTTACTTCCGTGATCTGCGGGGGTTACCCGTCCAAGAATACTGGCACGACATGAAATTTTGGTGGCCTCACAACGAGACGATCATCGCAACGCTCTTAGCTTGGTCGCTCACGGGGCAAGCGCGTTATGCGGATTGGCACCGCCAAATTCACGACTGGGCCTACCAGCATTTTCCCGATGAAGTGCACGGTGAATGGTATGGATACCTGCACCGTGATGGGCGCATCTCGGTGCCGCTCAAAGGCAATCTCTGGAAAGGGCCATTCCATTTGCCACGAATGCAACTCTACTGCTGGAAGCTACTCGAAGAAAAACTGTCTTCCGAAGTCACCTGAATCACCAAGATCAGCGAATGCTATCGCTGCACCATCGCTGACCAGCTTGCAACAGATCGAACGATTGGTCAAGTTGCTGGCAGGTTGCCACGAATTCATCCGGCGATTCCGTATTGAATTTGAACATGTCGTAATGACAAGGGACCACATGTCGCGCCCCGATTGTTTTCGCCAATTGGGCTGCCTCTCGGCCCCCAAGATTGCCCGCGACACGACGTTCCGGTGCACGACCGTTGATCGGCAAAATGGCCAAATCGACCGCAAACGGCTGCAACGTTTCTGCCATCCCTTCATACAACATCGTATCACCGCTGTGATAAATGCTCCACGGTCCGAACCTGGCCACAAGACCGATAAACTTGCAGCGACCTTGCTCGTCTCTTTCGACCGTTTCGTGTGCCGCGGGCACCCCATTCAGCTGAAACGGCCCCGACACGTATTCTTGCCCTGCGTCAATCGTTCGCAATCGTGACGGTTCCACCCCCAATCGATCGGCAGCGAATCGCTGATTCGCCGCGGGCACGACGATCTCCAAATCGGCGTTGGCGGCCATCAGAGGTTTTAATGTGTCAGCATCCAGGTGGTCGGTATGATTGTGGCTGGAGGTTGTCACACCGACAAACCCCAAACAACTTGGTTCAATCGCCAATTCAGTCATGCGCACATGGGGCTTGTCGGTCGCGGCATATTTATTCGTGAGCGAATCGGACAAGTAGGGATCAAACAACAAATGTTGTTGCTGCCATTTGACAAGAAATCCGCTTTGACCAAGCCACCAAATAAAGAAGGACTCGCTACTCTCGGCTGCTCGAATGTCAGCCAACAGCAAGTCACCGGCGAGCATTGGCTTGATCATTCGCCCAGCTCCTTACGCACTTGATGAACTCCCGCCACCATATTCGCAAGTTTACGACGGGCGGCCCAACGAGCGGTTTGACTCAAACCACAATCCGGCGCGAACGACAAACGTTCGGCAGGCGCGTATTTCAGGCAAAGCCGGACGCGATCAACGATATCCTGAACACTTTCAATGTAATAGCTTTTTACGTCGATGATGCCGATCGCAACATCAACTCGCTTGGCAATGGTTTCCAAGATCTCAATCTCACTGAACTCACGACTCGCCATTTCCAGATGAATTTCATCGAGATGGAAATCGAGAAAGTCCGGAAACATCGGTTCATAACGTCGAAAACCAACCGCATGCCCTTTAAAATTCCCGAAACACAAATGGGTCGAAAGCCGACATTTGCCCACAATCGGCTCGACGGTCCGATTGAAGATGTCAACGAATCGTTGGCGATCTTCGCGGTAGGCATAGCAACTCATGGACGGCTCATCTACCGTGATCTCCTGACAACCGGCTTCCACCAACGCAACAAGCTCGTTTCGAATCAGTGGCAACAAGGCCTCTGTTACGGCGAATCGATCGGGATACTGTTGATTTGGCAACAGTCGACCGCTCATTGTATAGGGTCCCGGCACACTTGCCTTGAGCACCGGTCCGGAGGGAGCCAGTCGCTGCAATCGCTCAAATTCCTCCACTGCTCCGAGCCCTCTCGAGGCAGCCAGTTCGCCGATGATCGCGTGCTTACCACGTTGATCGTGCGCCGGCGGACCAAATTGGCGTGGACTACTCGATTCTAAATCGATTCCGTCGATGTAGCCGTAAAAAGAAAGGTTGAAGTCAAAACGGGTTTGCTCACCATCGGTGATCACATCGAGTCCCGCACTGACCTGATCGTGGATCGCGGCAATCACCGCGTCGTCTTGCATCTCAACAACATCGTCACGACCAAATTGATCGAGATTCTGGCTGGAAAATTCAAGCCAACCTGGAAATGGATAACTACCAATCACAGTCGTTCTGAGCGGAATTGGTTGCATGGCTTTGATTTGTCTCCCAATCGATCAACTTACAAACGATATCGCTAAATTGCGACAAGCCTACCATCGCTAACGATCAGCATGTCGGCCCAAGTTGGCATACAATTGAGCAACTCTTCTCGCATGCTCGTCATAGGCATCTTCAAACATTTCGGTTGCAGCCTGGCTGCCAACTACACAGGCAGCCGAGAGCACAGTCGGAGGGTTACCTGCCTGAGTCAAACGACCCGCGACCTCTGCCTTGATGCTGTTCACCAACAGACAACCCCCGATTGTCGATCCGGGTGACACGGGAGCCGGAAGACTATCAATCGACACCATCGCATCGCCGGCGGGCGCTCCGGTATCGAGCACAAGATCTGCACAATCGGTCAGTTTAACACCATCAGGATGCTTTGAGTGACTAGCCTCGCTATGTTGCCGACTAGTAATCGCCACGACTTTAATTCCCGCCTGTTGAAACAATTGAGCCATTTCGATCGGAACGATATTGCAACCGCTCGACGAAACCACCAGCGCCGAATCTTGGTCGGACAGATCAAAATTTCGCAAAATCCGTTCTGCGAGTCCCGCGCGATTTTCGAGAAACATCGCCTGCCGCTGCCCATTGGCGCCTCCCACTTGATTGTGAAACGTCAAAGACAATTCCACGATCGGATTGAAGCCAGCGAAGGAGCCGTATCTTGGCCACATTTCTTCGACCATGATACGGCTGTGGCCTGCTCCAAACAGATGGACCATTCGATCGGCTAGGATCGAATCGGCAAACCAGTCAGCAGCTTGCTCAATCTCCGCCTGCTGCTTGGCAACTCCATTGAGGATTTGCTGACTCGCCTCCAGATATTTCTCGGCATATTTCATGAGGATTCGATCTAGGTGTTTGTTGATTTTGCGGCACGCTGATGTTGGCCTTCACTCACCGACCAGCCCCCGTCAACGGCCAGTACCTGTCCCGTCACAAAACACGACTCATCGCCGAGGAAAAACACCACGGCCTGATCGGCATCTGCCGGATATCCTACTCGGCCACCATCGAGCGGTTGTTTCGTACGAATGTATGCCATCGTCTCGTCGTCGCCTAAAGCTCGATGAGCTAACGGCGTATCGACAAGAGCTGGGGCCAGCACATTGAATCGGATATTTTGGGCTGCGTAATAAGCGGCGCTCGCTTTGGTCAAACCGACGGCCGCCGCCTTGGTCGCTGCGTAAGCGTGGGTTGCGAAAAAATGAGGGGAAGGAGCTTCTGCCAGCACGGAACTCATATTTAGGATCGAGCCACCCGTCGCTTGCCGTAAAAATTGCTGAACAGCCGCCCGATTGGAGTAGAACAATGAATCCATATTCAAACGCAAGGTAAAATCCCAACCTTCGTCTGTAATTTGATCCAGTGGCCCGTCTCCACGACGTCGCCCACTGCCGCCGGCTACGTGATAGAGACCGTCAAGATAACCAAACCGATCAACGGCCAAAGCGATCGCCGCCTCGGAGGTCGCTGCCACCGAGGCATCCCCAACGACGTAAAGAGCGTCAGAATCGATAGTCGAAACCGCTTGCTGGCATTTCGACTCGTTACGGCCAACCAACACCAATCTTGCACCCTCAGCGGCGCAAGCGTTTGCTGCAGAAAGCCCAAGGCCGGACGTTCCGCCCACGATAACAATCGTTTTATTTTTTAAACGCTGTCTGTCCACTTCCGCCATTGTCGGCTTCGAAGGCGTAACGTCAAGCGCTACTTTCTGGGACTCCGATTGGTTGATACGTTGGGCAATCACATGACTTACCCAATTCAACTGCGGACACGTTTCGAATACCGACCCCGTTATGAAGTGTTTACAAAGTTCAAATCGCTAGATTCTCCTCGAAGTAAAAGAGCAGGCAGGCGTAGATGACACGGACTCGAACGGGTAGATTGACGACTTCAGAAAGGAAGCGGATTTTGGTGTCGACACCAAATCGCCAGGAGATCAACCGGATGAGTAACGCTCGGCAACTGGAATTTCAGCTGGATCGCATTCTGAATGAAACCTACATTCAGCTGCTGGATTTTCACCAGGTGATCCCATCAACCAACGATCGCGCGATGAAATTGGCAGCCGATGCAACGCTGCCTCGTCCATTAGCCGTGTTAAGCGAAACACAGTCGCGTGGCCGCGGACGAGGAAGCAACCAATGGTGGTCAACCGAAGGGTCCTTGACCTTTTCGTTGCTGACAGAACTCGAAAATCTACCGGGTGAAAGAATACCGCAACTTTCACTCACCGCCGGTTTAGCATTGTGCCAAGCGATCGAGTCGATCGCACCGTTGGCCGACATCGCATTGAAGTGGCCCAATGACATCTTCCTGGATGGCAAGAAATTAGCCGGCATTCTGATCGAACTTCCACCAAACGCACCGCCGCAAGCCGTGATTGGCATCGGGATCAATGTCAACAACCGATTCCAAGCTGCTCCGACGGACGTGCAAGACAAGGCCACCTCCCTAAGCGATTGCCTGGGTACCGACTTCGAAATCACCGACGTATTGATCGGCTGCCTCCAGTCGCTCGAGCAACGCCTGAAATCCTTCCACGATTGTTCTACTTCCCTCGCGGAGCAATGGCGGACCTACCATTTACTCCAGGACATGGACGTCGAAATCGAAGTTTGTTCGCGTAAAGTCAGTGGCATCTGTGCGGGCATCGACGATGACGGAGCCTTGTTGCTTGAAACACCAAACGGAATTGAACGATTCCTGGGAGGGGTCATCACCCAATTCCGTTCAGCCAATCGTTAGCGACGAGTCGTAAATTGAATATTGACAAAGCCGGCCGCCCGAGCCGCATCGAACACATCAAGCACGTCACCTAGTGCAACAAGCTCTGCCGGATCAATCAACACCGGCACATCAAGGCGGATCTCGGCAACTCGCCGTAGGCGAAGCTGAACATCATTCAAACTGTCTGCAGCCTGTTCATTGACGGTCCAGCCAACTTGATTTGCGTCCTGCTGAATGCGAACGATAATCGATTCGAAGTCTTCTTGCTGCAATTCTATCTCGACCGTTTGCCCGGAACTTGCCAGTTCCGTCAACTGGCTCGGCAATCTCATTTCTACAACCTGAAAACTTGCTGTCCAAACAAAAAAGACCAATAGAAGAAACACGACGTCAATCATCGGAGTCATCGCCACGTCCGCACGTTCAGAAGATCGAGAATGGACCGATGGGATTTTCATCGTGAACGTTCCAGTACGGCAAAAGTTACATTCCACACCCCTGCCTCTGCCGCGCTCGATAAAACCGGTTCGATGATCTGATAGGGTGCCTGTCGATCACTGCGGATTCGCAATTCAATCTGGTCACCTGATTGCAATCGACGAGCTTTAAGTCGAGTGGATAAATTGGCCAGTGCAATCGGCTTGCCAGCCAGCAACACGGATCCATCTGCCAATACAGTGACTGTCATTCGTGGCGTTGAATTCGGTATGTCATCTTCGCCACTAGCAGCCAGTGGCAAATCGACTTCGATTCGATTTTCACGTTGAGCCAAATGACTGGAGACCAAGAAGAAGATGATCAACAAGAAAACGACATCGATCATGGGCGTCATATTGAAGCCCACAGGCGTGCGTCGTGTTCGTTGACTGACTTGCATGCTTAGATTCCGACAGCTCGAGATTCGACTAACCTATTTTCCCGACCGAGCAATGGGGGGAGCCGCGGAAGCCTGAGCTGGTAATCGCCGACGCAAAGGTCGGCAAACGTGTTGCACCACGTAAGCAGTCTCCGCCACCAATTGGTCAACTCGATTGCGAAGCACGGCAAAAGCAGCCAACGACGGAATGGCTACGATTAGTCCACCAACGGTGGTAACTAAGGCTTGATAAATGCCTTCCGCTAAGTCTCCCGCACCCGCAGCACCCTGGGTCGTCGCGACTCGCTGAAAGGCGAAAATCATGCCAGTCACAGTCCCTAACAAGCCCACCATCGGCGCGATGTTACCAATCACGGACAAATACTCAATTTTCCTTAGGAGTCGGGCTGCCTGGTCGGCCAAGGCATCCTCCAAACCTTTTTCAACGGCAGGCCATCCCCCATCGGCTTCTGCCAACCCTTGCATCAACACAAACGACAAAAACCCGGGACGACGTTTACATGCGTCAATCGCTTGCGAAAGATTGCCTGCCGTTAACTGCTTGCCGACTTCCTCTTCTAGTTCGGCAGGAATCAGTTCCTGGCGCCGAATTGTCAGCACATGCTCAAAGACCAAATAAGCCGCCGTCACCGAAAGAGCCAGCAACACAAAAATGATCGAACCGCCCAGCAATCCACCCGAAAAAACAATCTGCCACAAACCGCGAGGGACTTCCGCAGCAGTGGTTCCATCGCTCGGCTGTCCCATCAATGGTTGTGAGGCGGCAAGCAATAGGACGATCGCAGCAACCGACGAAACACAGCGGCGATGGAAAAGATACTTCATCAGACTCAAACAATCCGGTTTCATAGGTTAACAAGATTCAAAATTCCGACGCGGCAGCATCTGCTGTTATCCCGATGTGTGATAGCAGGTCAATACCGATACACAGTGAAGCGTTAGGCGGCATGGCATTTCGCAACCCAAACTAGCCAGCCGTTGTCAGGGTCATCACGCGTTGTTGAGCCTGAGTGGCTGACGAGGTATCGGGATAGTCCCGGATAATCTCGCGGTAGATACGCGCCGCAGCCGGTCGATTTCCGGCTTCCTCAAGCTGTCTCCCAGCCTGCCAAAGAGACTCCGCTGACAAATCGTACATCGCACTATACGCAATCGAAACCCTCATAAATTCCAGAATGCTCCGATCACTCGCGCCATGTTTAGCCAAAGCTCGAGCCAAGACAAAATGCGGCCCACCACGCAACTCGAACGGCATCTGTTGCAACGCACGAGGCCACTCGTGAAGCACAATGTCTTTGCGAGTGGTCACCAGTTGAGTTCTCCACAGCTGTGCATTCGCCAGCTGCTGTACACGTGAATCCCGCGATCTTTTCAATCCTTCCAATACGCGAATCGCTGCCGACCGCTTCGACGTTGACAATAACCAACTGGCGGCCATCAATTTTGCGACGGGCTGGGGGTCATCAAGCCACTTCGTCGCTTCTGTGGTCGCTTCACGATCAGGCTGCCAGGGTCGCCAAACGAGAGGAATGGCATCAAAATGCAACGTGCGTTGATCCTCCTTATAAAGAATCAGGAACATCGACCCGGCCGCACGGCGATTACCGAGATTGTTGTGACAGCGAATAATCTGAGCCAAGATTTCTCGCTTTAGCCAATTCCTTTCCTCTCGTCGAATCGCCTTTTGATAGGCGGAAAGGGCTGCTTTGTAGTTGCGTTCACCGAATCGAGCATCGGCTTGCGAATGCTCTGGTAACTGTTCGGACTCAACGCGTACAACACGCGCTCTTGGAATTTCAATTTCACGACCTTGTCGGGTCTGCATTTTCAAGGAGTCGGCATCGAAGCGAATGACTTCGCCCAAACGCGAAACCGGACGCTGCTGCCTGTCAAGCAAGATCACCCGATCCTCTGCCTGAACAGCTGCAACGGCCCACAACATCAAGCCAATCGTCAAGGCGCGCTTCATCCACACCGATGGCCTTTGACGGCGAACTTTAAAACAAGAGATTTTTGGGAGACTCGCCATAAGCCGGTTATTGATCTGGAAGTCTGCGTACGTCGACGTACACATGCTGGCCCGCATTTTCCTTGGCGAGCCTGACAAGAAAATTGTTCGAATCATGCTGAGGCCCGTACCCAAATTCGATCGTGTTGATCGTTACCCCCCGATTCAACGAACGAATCCGTTGCAATTCGCCTTCGCTCAATCGCGGTTCATCCGCGTCGGTGAGAAAGAAGATCACATCCGGCTTCATCCCCAGGGCCAAACGCAATGCATCCAAATGTCGCGTTCCTCCCGTCGCATTGATGCCATAAACGAAATCCGTCGCCTCCTGCTTCGCGCTTTCAGTCCCAAAAACCAATCGGGGGGTGCCAACATTCGGTTGAAAGACCTTGGGACGCTCGTTGTAAAAGATTATTTGAAACTGACACGTATCATGCATTCCCTGCAAGCTGTTGATCAACTCTCGTTTTGCGGACGCGAGAGGACGCCCTCCATAACCTTCCATGCTACCTGAGCGATCAAATACGTACAGAAACTTGGTCCCCGTGCCGGTCACGCCAAACACCGAGGTACTGACCTTCCCTGACAAACGATCTTGGGCTGCTGAACGCGAGCCGGCATCCCCCAAATCAGGAAGCGTAAGCGCTCCGGCTCCCACACTCAACTCGGGCTCCGCCGGCAACACGTCCGATAAATCCACGGCCAATTCCGCCTCAGCGGGTAAAGCTTCTTCTGGCTGAAAAACGGGCGACTGCTCTGAAGCCTCCACTTCTTGAGCCTCTTCTGAAGTGAGATATTCCCGATCGCCGCTTGACTCCTTGACCAACGCAACCCCCACTGTTCGCTCCGACTCTCCCTGCGGTTGCTGGGGAGTAAACTGAAGGATCAGGACCAGAACGACAAAAAGACAAGTGTGGGTCAAAAGCGACAGACCCCAAGCGGGAAATCGTCGACCGCCGGTTGCGGTGGGCGGATGAATCGGATTTTCGGCAGATTCCCTGGCCGGCATAGCTTCCTCAAACACGAAGTCAGTAAAGAACTTACATCAAATTCAATTCTAGGACTCACCCCGCCAGGGGTCAACGGAATCAGGCAATTGAGCCTCTTCACCGCGCGGGCATCGGCAGTTCAATGATCGGTAATTCGCCGGAAAGAGAAGCGGACTGTTGCCCCCTCCCCTCTCGTTCGTGGACAGCTCACCGATATAATTCGACTCCACTGCGTCGGTTGATTACGTCATCAAAGGTCAAAGCATTACGTAGATAGACGCTTTCCCCTCTTTTTTCTTGCCATCAATTTCTGCGGAGGCCACTCGGTTGAAGATCGTCACGTTTCCTCATCCGACATTGCGTCACGAATCGCGAGCTATTCGACGGGTCGATGCCGGCTTGCGCGATATGATCACCCAGATGTTCGAATTAATGTACGAAGCCAACGGCATTGGCTTGGCAGCCAACCAAGTCGACCTGCCATTACGGTTTTTCATATGCAATTTGGCCGCGAAGGCAGGCGAAGGCGAGGAGTTGGTGTTCCTGAATCCATTGGTAAGCAAACCCAAGGGTTCGACCGAACGAGAAGAAGGCTGCCTCAGTCTGCCGGGCGTCTACGCACCGGTGATTCGCCCCGAACGTATCCGACTGCAGGCGTACCAATTGGATGGCCAAGAGATCGACGTGGAACTCGAAGGGCTAATGGCCCGCGTCGTTCAGCACGAGGTGGATCATTTGGATGGCGTGATGTTCACCGATCGACTAAGTGCCACGCACGAGATGAATATCACACCCTTACTCGAAGAGTTCCAATTGGCTTTTGAAAGCGGGAGAAAGTCGGGAGAAATACGGCCTGATGAGGAAATCGCGGCAAGGTTGACACAGCTGGAAGAACAGTACGGCGAGCCCAAATGAGCGGTCAACACCACTGCCGGACGAGGAGATAGTCGATGCGAATCCTAATGATGGGCACAGGCGGTTTCGCCATTCCGACATTCAAAGCGTTGCTTGAATCCGAGCACGAAGTGGTAGGATTAGTGACGCGACCACCGCGACCAATTCACGGACGTCGTGCATCGACGCCCTCCTCCAATCCGATGCGTGATCTGGCCGAGGAGCGTGGGCTGGCTGTGACGATGCCTGCTTCGATTAATGATGCCTCAGCGGTCGCGGAGCTTGCTGAACAGGCGATCGATTTACACATCGTTTGTGACTATGGCCAAATCCTATCAAACGCAGCACTTGCCACCGCTCGGTTGGGTGGCATCAACCTCCACGCTTCTTTGCTACCCAAGTACCGCGGAGCAGCGCCGATCAATTGGGCGATCTACGAGGGTGAACCAATCACAGGGGTGACGGTGATCCACATGACAGTCAAGTTGGACGCAGGGCCCAACTTGGTCCAACTCCAAACTGATATCGGCGAGACTGAAGATGCCATCGATCTAGAAGCCCGCTTAGCGGAAACAGGTGTTTCCGCCGTGCTGGCTGCGATCGGACAATTGGGCAACTGGAACGGGCAAAGCTCAATCGGCGAAATCCAAGATCCCCAGCAAGCCACCAAAGCTCCTCGCCTCAAGAAAAAAGATGGCCGTGTCGACTGGTCACGCACGGCCGACGAGATTTTCAACCAAGTTCGTGCCTTCCGCCCCTGGCCTGGAACCTACACGGAGTGGCAAACGGGAAAAAAAACCATGCGACTAGCCCTGAATGAAGTCGAAGTTGCGGCACCAATCGATCTGGAAGCAGCTCCTGGGCAAATCGGCTTTATCGATCGATCGCAAACCGTCGTCGCCTGCGGAAAAGGTGGTCTTCGGCTGATCCAAGTCCAACCGGCGGGCAAAAAACCGATGCCAGTCGCCGATTTTCTCAGAGGCTCTCGACTGACCGTCGGAGACTCAATCGGTTGATCAAGCGGCGAATCGTCAACGAACCCACCCAGAATCCCCCTCGTCGATCACCGATCGTAAATGGTAAGATATGGGCCCGGGTTTTACGGGCAACCGCCGCCAAAAGAGCGAAGAAGCAGCGCGGGCGGGTCGGTTGGTAAGCTTCGAGAGCGTTCTACAACTTCTTGATGGATTCTGAGCCAGATTTGCCATGACGAAGCGTCTGTATATTGAAACCGTTGGCTGCCAGATGAATATGCTGGACAGTGAGTTAGTCGTGGCAAGCCTGCGAAATCGCGGCTATGAATTAACCCAATCTCCAGACCAGGCCACTGCCATTCTGTTTAACACCTGCAGCGTCCGCCAACGGGCGGAAGACAAAGTCTACAGTGCTCTGGGAAGACTGAGGCGACTTAAGCAGGAACATCCCGGCAAAATTATCGGTGTCCTGGGATGTATGGCTCAAAAAGACCAAAAGCTCATTTTCCAACGTGCGCCCTTCGTCGATGTTATCGTCGGCCCGGGACAATTACATCAGGTTCCGGATTTAATTGAGGAGGTTGAAGCGGGTAAGGGACGTCAGATTGAAGTCAGCTTAGGTCGCCGCGATGGATCGACCCAGCAAATCAAGCGGAGCCACGAGAGTTTTGATCCTTTACGGGATTCCGAGATGCGATCTTCCCCGTATCAGGCCTATGTCCGAATTCAAATCGGCTGCGACAAATTCTGCACCTACTGCATCGTTCCCATGGTTCGAGGTCCCGAGCAAGGACGCCCACCAGCACAGATTATCGAAGAGGCCAAAGCTTTGGCGGACCAGGGGTGCATGGAAATCACACTGCTGGGTCAAACGGTCAACAGCTACAAGCATGTCGAAGGCGGTCAGACTACACGACTCTCCGATCTGCTCTATCAATTACATGACATTTCAGGCATCGATCGCATCAAATTCGTGACAAGTTACCCCAAGGACATGGGTTACGAACTCCTGCAAGCCGTACGTGATCTGCCGAAATGCTCGCCCTATCTTCATGTACCGGCTCAGAGTGGCTCCAATTCAGTGCTCGACCGCATGAAGCGAGGCTACACGGTCGAGGATTATCGGGAGATGATGGGCCGAATCCGAGAGACCATTCCCAACGCAGCCGTATCGAGCGACTTTATTGTTGGCTTTTGCGGTGAGACCGACGAGGATTTCCAGAAAACAGTCGAACTAGTCGAAGAATGTCGCTTCAAGAACAGCTTCATCTTTAAATACAGCGAGCGTCCTGGCACCAAAGGTGCTGAACACCTTCCGGATGATGTTCCACTCAGCGTCAAAAAAGAAAGAAACAATCAACTGCTCAAAGTCCAGAATACGATCAGTGAAGAAGAGAACCAAAAGTTCGTAGGGCAAGATGTCGATGTACTGGTCGAAGGACTCAGCAAAGCAGCCGAGGAGGCAGCGGCAAAAAGTGATCAACCGGCTCACGTCGTCCAGATGATGGGACGGACCCATTGCGATCGCATCGTAGTGTTCGAGGGAAATCGTCGTCAGGCGGGACAGATCCTGCCCGTTTCCATCTATGAGGTCGGCCCCCACACCTTGTTCGGCCAAGTCGTGACCGACTGTGTTGGACCCGACGTTTACTCCCTTCAAATGTAATGCCGAGCGTTATTTTTTAGCGAGAAATGCGATGCCCAAAGCTGTCTGGAACGGCGAAACAATTGCCGAATCGAAAGAGACAATTGTTGTCGAGGGAACTCATTACTTCCCGCGAAACACAATTCGAGAAAAATGCTTTCTCGAGAGTCCCACGACCACGGACTGCCCCTGGAAAGGTACCGCCAATTACTACCATATTGAGGTGGACGGTCAGACCAACGCCGACGCAGCTTGGTACTATGCGGAGCCCAAATCAGAGGTGAGTCACATCCAGAATCACATTGCCTTTTGGAAAGGCGTCGAGGTCCGATAACAACGGAAGCACGAACTAGCCGATTGAGCCCGGGGAGGAACGATCCAGTATCTGGCTGCCCTTAGTCGCCGGCAGGACTTGGCGGAGTCTGCAGGTAGGATGGCCCAATCGGTTTCGACGACGCAGAGCCCCCCTATGGACGTACAACAACTTGCTCCATTCTTGGAGAATCCGAAATCCGCTACCGAATGGCTCCGGTCTCTTGGAGTGATCGATGTCGAACGGGGGCACACGAATCTGCGTGAAATCGCTCGCCTCGACCCGGGCCTGAATCTCTTATCCCACGTTTGCGAGCGACTGGAAGAATTACTGCCGATCAGCAGTGACCCTGACTTGGCGTTGAATACGTTGGATCGATTCATCGCAAGCGTGCGAAGTCCTCTGGCATTGCTAACCTTGTTCGAGCAAGACCCTACAGCGTTGGCCACCCTGTTGCAACTTTTCGCGAGCAGTCGATTCCTTGGCGATGTCCTGGTCAACGACCCCGAATCATTTGAATTACTGCGGATCACCGAAGGTCAGCCGGCCAGTCGCCAACATTTGGTCGACGAACTGAAGTCCGAAATTGACACGCTGCAAGACCGTCGCATGGCGCTGACCGCCTTGCGACGACACAAGCGCCGCGAGACTCTTCGAATCGCCTACGGAGACCTGGTACGCCAACAACGACTGCCGATTGTCACCCAGCAGATCGCCTATTTGGCAGACGCCCTCTGCGAGTCGGCCTTGTCATTCGCTGAAAATCTCCTGAAGGCCAAATGGGGTACGCCTCGTAACAAAGACGGCACGCCCGCGAAGTTTGCCGTCATCTCGATGGGCAAATTAGGAGGTGTCGAACTGAATTACTCAAGCGACATTGACCTAATTTTCATCTTCGATGGCGACGGAAAAACAGACGGATCAAAACAAGTATCGAATACCGAATTCTACGATCGGCTAGCGCAAGATTTCACCAAGTTGCTCACGGAAAATACGGAATTAGGGAGCGTCTACCGGGTTGATTTACGGCTCCGACCACACGGCAAACGAGGGCCCTTGGTCAACCGCCGAGACACCGCATTGCACTATTACGACGTGATGGGCCGAACCTGGGAAAGACAGGCGTTCGTCAAAGCTCGGCCAACCGCGGGTGATTTAGAGTTGGGCAAAACATTTCTTAAGTCACTCGAGCCTTGGATCTATCGACGTTACTTGAATCGAGCGGATATTACCGGAGTCAAAGCGCTCAAACGGAGGATTGAACATCGGACTCGGCAAGAAGGAACCGACAATCGAAATATCAAGACAGGTCGAGGTGGAATTCGCGACATCGAATTTGTCATCCAATTTCTTCAACTTCTAAACGCGGGTGACCTTACCAAGTTGCGAACCGGGAACACCTTGGAAGCGATCACCCAATTAGCACAGGCTGAATGCCTGACATTGGAGGAGCGCACGATCCTGGAACGCAACTACACGTTTCTCCGTAAATTAGAACACTTGCTACAAATCATGCTCGATGTTCAGACTCACACGTTACCCGAGTCTGACACGGAACTCGCAAAACTTGCCATTCGCATGGGCTATACCAGCGAGAATCCAACTTACCTGGAAGACTTCAAACGCGAGTATCAACATTGCACCGAATCCAATCGCAAGATTCTCGATCACCTCCTACACGATGCGTTTGCCGACGATTCCGATACCGAACCCGAAGTCGATCTGGTACTTGACCCGGAGCCGCTGGCTGAGTTTATCGAACAGACCCTGAGTCGCTATGGATTCCGGGACGTCCAAGCGGCCTACAACAACTTGGTCGAATTATCCGTCGAACGGATCCGCTTTCTCTCGACCCGACGCTGCCGTCACTTTCTGGCCGCCATCGCCCCAGCATTACTGAAAGCGATCGGAAAGACGCCTGACCCGGATGGAGCACTACTCAATCTGTGCCAGGTAAGCGACTCGCTGGGCGGCAAGGGTGTGCTGTGGGAATTGTTTAGCTTTAGTCCACCATCGCTGCAGCTTTACGTGCGTTTGTGCGCAACGGCACCTTACCTATCAGCCATTTTGACGAGTAATCCTGGCATGTTGGACGAGTTGATGGACTCGCTGATGATGAACAAGCTCGCCAACCCAAAAACGCTGCAGGATGATCTCATCGATCGCTGTCGTAACGCAGAAGACATCGAACCGATCCTCCACAGCTTCAAGAACGCTCAACATTTAAATGCGGGGGTTCGCGACATTCTCGGGAAAGAGGATATTCGCAACACAACTGCTTTTTTGGCGGATGTTGCCGAAGTGTGTTTACATCAAATCGCCAATCTGGAATTCGACGCCTTACGTAGACGGTTTGGCGAACCGTGGCTCCAAGCCCAAGATCGGCCTTGCAGCCTAGTCATACTCGGCATGGGTAAGATTGGTGGTCGCGAGCCCAACTACCACAGCGACTTGGACGTTGTCTTTCTTTATGAAGGGGAAGGCACGACCCGGCCCTTGCCCAATGAACGCGGCAACAGCACATCCAACCAACATTTCTTTAGCCAACTAGCACAGCGAATCACCAAACAAGTCAATCGTCTCGGCACCTATGGTCGACTGTACGAATTGGATGCAAGACTTCGCCCAAGTGGCAAGAGCGGAGCTTTGGCGGTATCATTCAACGCCTTCGAACGATATTTCACCGAAGGTCGGGGACAACTCTGGGAACGACAAGCGCTCTGCCGAGCCCGCCCGCTGTACGGAACGGATGAAGCACGAGCATCGACTTTGAAGCTCGTCAACCACATCGTGACTCAGCCGGCTTGGCAGGATGACTTTGCCGATCAAATCTTTGAAATGCGACGTCGCATGGAAGAAACAGCTTCTGCTCGCAACTTGAAGCGAAGCCCGGGTGGTATTGTTGACATCGAGTTTTTGGCGCAAATGCTGCAAATGAAATTCGCAGTTGAGTCACCCAACGTCATGCAGCCTGGCACGATCGAAGCACTGACTGAACTCAAACAGGCTGGCCACCTAGACGTGCAAACGGCCGAAGAGCTCTGCGACGCTTACCGGTTTCTCAGGAGTGTCGAAGCTCGCTTACGACTCATGAATACCACCGCACGTCATGACCTGCCAGACGACAAAGCCGAGTTGGACAAACTGGCTTATCTGTTCGGAGCCAGCAGTGGAAAAGTCCTCGCGCAACAAAGCCGCGAGTGCATGCAAAAAAACAGAGCATGCTTTAATCGGCTATTCTCCAACCACAAAATGTAAGAGCGGATCTCCAACCAAGTGACGCGGCAAGCGATCTGACTCAGCCTGCTGGCGATCACTCGATGTCAATGACTCGCTCGTAGGACTCAGCGGGGACAACGAAAACCTTGCCATCGCCGATTCGTCCTGTCCTGGCAATCTGCAGGATCTTCCGCACGATCTCGTCAACACGAGACTCGTCCACCCACATACTGATCTCGACCTTGGGAAGAAAGGCCTGGGAGAATTCACTGTCGTCGTACTGGTCCAGATAGCTCTTTTGCCGACCAAAGCCTTTGACCTCGCGAATCACAAGTGCCTCAAGCGGTGCTCGCTTCAATCCTTCGAGCACCTTCTCCGCAAGAAACGGCTTAATGATGGCAATGACTTGCTTCACGGCTAACTAAAAAAGTTCTCGCCGAACATGTTGACCTGCGGCTTCGTTTCGACGACCACGTCACCCTCGACCTTCGTCATGCAGGCTAAGCGCATCGTTTCTTCGTTTCCGAGATAGGCCAAACAGGGCATGGGATCTGGAATCGGTAAATACTTGAACTTCATCTGCTCGCGAACCGTCATCGGGCTGGTGTTTTCCATCCCTTCGGTGATATTGACTCGGCAGGTCCCGCAGAGCCCAAAACCACGGCAGTTAAGATACTTAGAAACGGCGTGAGAAAAGTTGTCAATTCCTTCACTCACCCCGCTGACGGCACAATTCAGATTGATGCCCGCCTTAACGGCCTCGGCACGCAAGTTTGCCCCCTGAGGAACTTCAATCTCTTTCTTTTCTTTGACAAACTTGATTACTGGCATGAAAGCTTCCTGTGGTCAAGTGGCGACCGGATCGATCTGTCACCACAAATTCCAAATAATTCTCATCTTGGCAGCGATAGAATCTACCATGTAAAACTCTAAGCGGAAACCACAAATCAAGGTCTGGCCGACTGCGGACTGGCCGTGTCGGCCAGCCGGCTTACGACCGCTGGCGAGATTCGCAGCCCCGGCCCGACCGTCCCTTTCGTCGACGAAAACCCGATCAAATCCATGGCTAACTATTCCAAACACCAACAACGAATTATCAAAAATTATTACAACAATCGCGACGCGATCGCCCTGCAGCGAGTTCAAGAACTTGTTACCGAACTCTACCTGGCCGAAGGCAAGAAGCGGGAAAAGTACTGGCAGACTTTATCGAAAAATCTCGAGAAACTGGGGGTCAAACCGGCCCAAATCAAGCATTTGGTCGAACAGGATAATCCGGAATTGGTCGCGAATCTGGTTAAGAGTTTAATGTCGGAAAAGGATTAATTCCATCTCCGAGGCCGGGAACCGGGAGGATCTATCCGGGCGGCCATTTCATCTGGCGGGAGCCCAACAGATGGAAATGCAAGTGAGGAACTTCCTGCCCACCCTCGTCGCCACAATTGACCACCACCCGGTAGCCAGCTTGCAGACCAAGATCTCGAGCCACGTTTCGGATCACAATCCAAAGGTGGCCTAATAGTGCCTGATCTTCGTCATCGACGGCATCCACCGACGCAATCTCTTTTCTCGGGATCACCAGAACGTGGATTGGGGCTTGAGGGTTGATATCACGAAAGGCCAAACATTGGTCATCCTGATAGACGATATCCGCCGGAATCTCGCCATCGATAATGCGTTTAAAGATCGTCTTTTCGGTCATGGTGGTCGTCACTCCGAATGATTGAAGTCACCGGTCATTTTGTTTCGAATTTGACCCGAAATCTTATTTTCCAGGACAATTGCTTCGTCTCGCAGTAGCTGCGGTACTTCATCCTGGATCGAATAGCCATAACTGAAATCTGCATTGACGAGCATGCCATCCAGCCTTCGCATCAGGCAGCGTCCCAGCAAATCAAAGATTTTTCGCTCCTCGATCATCTGATTCAGTTGGGCACAGATCTCAACGTCGACCGGACGCAATGGGCTAGAGGTGTGCAAACAGCGCAGCTGAGATAGAAGAGTTGGCGAAACCATACGATCGATTCTACTGTTTTTGCTGGCAAATCGGAAAGCCTGGCAAATCGGGCAACAGTGGGCTGCAAGAGTTCGAAATCTGCAATTTCGTGGTCGAGAGTAGTCGCCTCTGGAGGGAACAAAAAAACGCCATGATTCTCACGGCGTTCGACCTGATTTCCGATTTGGGATCAGCTCCCTCATAATTACGAGCCGTTTGCCGCCTCGGAAGGTGCTTCCGCTGGCTTCCGACGGCGACGAGTTCGTCGCTCCGGCGGCTGAGCAATCCATTCTTTTGTGAGAGCTTCAAATACATCTGGAGATTCGTATCGGACAACATTTTTGCCTTCTGACATGGGGCCGATCAGACCTCGAAACACGGGCAAGCCACGCAGCCCTAGATCCGTACTACAGTCATCCACCCCGACCTGAGTGTGCAGTCGTAACAGGCTGTCGGTGGAGACGTAATCTTTGACCCGTAGTTGCCCATTGGTGCCGTGAGTGACCACTCGATATGTGTCTTTCTTCATGTTTGGTTTGGCTCCTCGACCCACTACTTCACTTCTAATTCCCCGCTCGGCACCCCGCCGCTTGTCCCATGATCGGCTTGGCAGCCTGAGAAAAACAATAGAAAACCCCGGAGATAGCACATGACCGACAGCCCAGAGAACCTGCACATCAGTTGTGTTGCCGACGGGCGTCACGAAGCGAGATAAAATGAGGCAAATGCGATCGGACGACCCTCTTTTTCGGCGTCGACCGAACAGTCGTCACGACCACACACCAGGCCGGAGGGCCCTTGAAGCCGATCGACTCCCCTGATTTACAGCCTGACATTGACAGGGAGCGATTTCTGCGAAAATCGAGCGTACGCATCGTCAAAGTTTTCCTCACCGGCTCAAGAGGTCTCTTGCCACATTTCGGCGAAAGCTATAAGCTCGGACCTGCGAGGAGGGTAAGCGAATGGTGAGCAGGCTGATTCGAAATCAGTTGCCGTTTATACGGTTGCGGGTTCGAGTCCCGTGCCCTCCGCTCTAAAAGCTCGGGAATTCCCGAGCTTTTTCTGTTATGGGACTCAGCACCCAAACGGGCCGATTCGGCATCGATCGAATAAAGCGGCTTATTCCCACCGCGGGAAAACTTGACGAACCAATCATCACCCACTTTGGCTGATTCCTCGTCCTGCCATCTCCAACGACCGAGCTCTCGTGAGGGAGTGGGCCCAAACGACACTTCCAGCTCCGAAAAACATGTCGTTTTGGGATCCGCATCAACGGCTACAACTTACCCGACAATTGGATTTGCAAGAGAGTTTCGCCACCGGGCTTTGCTGGAAAGACTTGCCCCAAGCAGCTTCCCTCACACATCAAGCTACCTTTTGTATTGGAAAGACCATTATCCTGCCCTATCGAATGGATTTCCAGTAGAAGCAGTCCACCTGGAAGCGAATGAGAGCTCCTTCCAAATGTCCGCTGCAAAACACTCGCCGAGAATATTCACCGAGGAAGTAAGCGGGTGTGCTTCAGCTTCGAGAGGCCTCCTCGCACAAACAGGTAGGGCTTGCTGTATTCTGGAATGATTGGCTTCTCGCGGGATGATTTGCCCGCCCTCACATCACACCATTCGAGTGCACTCACGATACGTTGGATTTCACGATCGTTTTTGATACCAACAGAGTTTTCGATCTGCGCTTCGTCAATTTCTTCAGCGTAGATTTGACGATGGGTTGATTGTTTGGGATCCGCAGCTTGACGTTCTATAAACGTCTTTGCTGCGTCGAAACACGGATTTCCCTCATCATAAAGATGAATCTTGGTAGATGCATTTCCGCCAAGATTGTGATGTTCTTTGTTCCAGAACTCGGCTTTCCGAGGAGAATTATCGATCCCGGCCATGTTGCACAAGGCATCCAAGACCTGCGGAGACTGCGCAAATTCCGCATGATTCAACGACACAAAATCTTGCACGAGGGAAAAGTAAAAGCGGTGATACTGAGTCCATTCTCGCTTCCAACTTTCGAGCTGCCCGCGTTTATTGAATGAATGAGCGGAGGCAAATGGGTGTTTCCAGATCAATACGTTTAACGTCCGCCATCCACGTTTTCTGGCGACCGCATTCATTCGGTGAATCCAGAAAGGATTCTTGCTGGAATCGGTGATGAAAGATAGTCGATCATCTTGATCAAAAATCACATCGTAAACATCCTGCTGATGCCGTGCGGCAACAGTCTTCCAAAACTGGCATCCGGGCTGTGTACAACCTTTGAATTCAAAACCAACATACGGCCGAAGACTCGAGCGAATTCAGCAAGCAGCGTGTCGATATCATCGATTGCATCGCGACCCTATTTTGCATCAATGACGGATCACGAGGCTGACCGGACCGATTCAATATCGATCAGGTCGAACCTTCCATTGTTCGCAGGACGCCGCTGGCGGCCGAGCAATCGCCATCGTGTTCCAAAGTCAACTCCTCGCTGTCATGACGAAGCTCGCGACCAAGAATGTCGCGCACTTCACCATCACAAACGGGCGCCGACTTTCGTCCACTAGGGCCAAATACCACGTTGCAGAGTAACTTCCGCAACTCGCTCAATCGCGACAACCAACGCGGAGGTCCGCAGATTTGGCGAGTGATTCGAGGCAGCTCCCAGGTGAATCTGTCGGTCCATCACTGCATCGACTGCCCGTCGCATTTTCGTTCTCAACTTCGTATTTACTTCCTCCAAATCCCAACTCTGATTTTCATTATTTTGCACCCATTCGAAGTAGCTGACAGTCACGCCACCCGCATTGGCCAACACATCAGGCAAGACCGAGATCTGTTTAGCGTGCAAAATCTCATCGGCTGCGGGGGTCGTGGGACCATTAGCTCCCTCGCAGACCATTTTGGCACGAATTCGTCCCGCATTTTCGACTGTAATCTGATTCTCCAATGCAGCAGGCAAGAGAATGTCACACTCCACTTCCAGCAACTCCTGGTTAGAGACACTTTGCACACCGTGAAGTCCGGCTAATGTGCCATGCTTCGACTTGAAATCTATTGCCTCGTGAAGGTCAATTCCTTGCTCACAAAACACGCCACCCTCCGAATCACTGAGGGCAACAATTTTGGCACCTGCCACTTGGAAAAGTTCCGCAGCAATCCGTCCCACGTTGCCAAACCCTTGGATGGCGAGCGTTGCACCCTTGAGCGTGTCCAAACCTGGAATCGAACCACGTTCGATGAAACGTTCTGTAGCATATAAACAACCTCGAGCCGTCGCTTCCTTCCGACCATGCGTCCCACCAATCGCAATCGGTTTCCCAGTGACGACAGGCCGATTATTTTTTCCGGGATGCATCATGTCGTAAGTGTCGTAAATCCACGCCATGGTGCGTTCATCGGTGTAAACATCGGGCGCCGGAATGTCGGTATGAGGACCGATGGAATCCCCCAATCCAACGATGTATCGACGGGTGATCTTTCGCAATTCGTTTTCGGTCAGCTCTTTGGGATTACAAGCTACCCCACCCTTGGCACCACCAAAGGGAACGTCAACGAGAGCACATTTCCACGTCATCCAGGCGGCCAAGGCCCTCACCTCATCAACGGTGACACCCGGATGGAAGCGAATCCCTCCTTTTCCCGGACCACGCACTTGGCTGTGTAAAACCCGATGGCCCGTAAAGGTGCGAACCGACCCATCATCCAACTCAATAGGAAAACAGACGGATGAAGTTCGCTGCGGCGCTTTCAAAAAATCAACCAATCCCCGATTCAGGTTCGGCAGATAAGCAACTGCTTGATCAAATTGATGACGGGCGATGTGAAATGAGTTGAGGTCTTCGTGAACCTTTTCGGGCAAGGAGATCATTTGAGCCACGAGCACGCTCCTAAAGAAAAAAAGTCGGGATAGAGAAGTGAAAGAACTCGCACTACTGACATTGTTGGCATGTCCGCTCCCCAGGAACAGTGCCTCTTTTCAGCCAGGCGCAGCGGTCGAGCCCCGTCCGACAAATGATGGATCGAACAGGCTACTATCCAGCCGAATTCCCAGCCGAATTTCCAGCCGAATTCCCAGCTAAAAAACGTGCCCAGCAGCAACGACACTGCCGCGGTGGAATTAAAATCCCCAGCGATGCTGAGCTGTGCTAACATATCGCGACGCTCACCTTTGGGCGCCGACCATTGCTCGATCGGTGGGTAGGAGGCGACGCGACCGGCCTCGCTCCCAACTTCGCCATAGCAAAGGGTGACGATTGATCCGTCAAACTTACTGATCGCCAAGGAGAACAACATGCCGACGATTTCGTTCATACTTAGGCTGAGCCTCATCGTAACCCTCGGAATGTTCATCGTCCCGACACAGGCGGATTGTCAACATCTTTCGCTCAGCTGGCAAAACAACCTACTGCACATCAGCTCTCCGAAAATCCCGGGCGGCAAGATCGAGATTCTGTATTTGGAGGCCTATTGCCGTGCAAATTCTCAAACAACTGATTGGGGAAAACACACCGTCGTTCCACACACGACGCGCTTGGTAAGTGTCAGCGACGACGGCAACCAGCTGAGGTTAAGGTGTCTCGTTAAGGATGGAGTCACGGTCGACCATCTGATCACTGCCAAAGAAGATGAAGTCGATTTCCAACTTACAGCCCACAATCCAACCGGTTCACGATCCGAAGTCCATTGGGCTCAACCCTGTATGCGAGTGGGCACATTTACCGGGGCGGGAAAGCAGGCAACGCCCGACGCCTACGCTTACATTCGCAAGTCATTTGTATTTTTAGACGGCCAGCTATGTACGATGCCGACGCGCAATTGGGCAACGGAAGCCAGATATACCCCAGGCCAAGTCTGGGCGGCTCCGGGAGTTCCTCGCACTGACGTCAATCCGAGACCGCTTCACGCCGAGCGACCTAGTAACGGGCTGATTGGCTGTTTTAGCGGTGATAACCAATACTTGCTCGCCGTCGCTTTTGAGCCTTACCAAGAGTTGTTTCAGGGTGTCATCCGCTGTCTACACAGCGACTTTCGGCTTGGCGGGCTGAACCCCGGAGAAACCAAGCAAATTCGCGGAAAACTTTACTTGCTGCCAAATGATGTACCACTCTTGCTGAAACGTTACCAAGCGGACTTTCCCAAACGAAAACAATGATCTCGCGTGATGACCTGCTAATCGCGTAGGTCATAGAGATTGATCTTTCGAGCAAATAATCATCACCATCACCCCATCGCTCACATCGAGGGGAGTGATTCCGAGCTCATCAGCTGATTACTTTCGAAATCGCAGAACAGAGTTGATCAATGTTTGCTGGAGTAATCCCGGCAACATTGATTCGCCCCGACCCGACGATGTAGATAGAATCCTCATCTCGCAACTGGGTCACCTGTTCTTTGGTAAGTCCCGAAAACGAGAACATTCCGCGCTGCGTGCGAATAAATTCAAAGTTCCGGTCAGGAGCCTGTTCCTTCATTGTCTTCACAAACAGATCACGCATGCCATTGATGCGATCGCGCATTTCGGTGAGTTCAGCTTCCCATTGCTGCCGCAGGCTGGCGTCGCCGAGAATCGTTTGCACGATTTCAGCTCCGTGGGCTGGCGGATTGGAATAATTGCAACGGATACAGGCCTTCAGGTGGCTGAGAGCCGCAGCGGCAGCTGCGGAATCGCCTCCGACGGCGGTCAACGCACCGATACGCTCGCGATATAACCCAAAATTTTTGGAATAGGAGCTCGCGATCAACACCTCGGCTACCTGCTCGCAGATCGCATGCAATCCTCGGGCATCCTGCTCAATACCTTCGGAGAATCCCTGATAGGCAAAGTCAACAAGAGGTAAAAGTCCTCGCGATTGAACTCGGCTGGCGATTTCTTTCCATTGATCGGCGGTCGGATCAATTCCACTGGGATTATGACAGCAACCATGCAATAGGATGACGTCGCCGGCCGACATCTGATCGATGCAAGCCAACATCCCCTCGAGATTGAGTCCATTGGTCGCCGGATCCAAATACGGATACGAATCCTGCTCAAGGCCGGCGGCAGCAAAAATATTTGGATGATTCGCCCATGTCGGCGCGCTTGTCCAAATCTTATTAGTTGGCAAACGAGTCTTGATGAAATCAGCCGCCACTCGTAGCGCGCCCGTACCCCCAGGTGTTTGGACACTCACAGCTCGACCCGCTTTGAGAAGCCCATGATCAGCACCAAACAGCAACTCCATCACGCGCTGGCTATAGGTCGCGAGACCTGAGATCGGCAAATATGATTTCGTGCTTTCCTCGGACAAGATCCGACGTTCGGCCTCTTTAACCGAAGGCAAAATCGGGGTCACGCCCTGCTCATTCTTGTAAACGCCGACACTCAAATTGATCTTGTTGGAATTCGAATCGTGATTAAACGCTTCCGTCAGTCCTAAAATTGCGTCTGGCGGAGCGAGCTCAAGTTGGTCGAGCATGGTACCTATCCTCAATCTCAAAGCTATCCAAAGCCGTTATCGTAGGCTTTCCAGGAAGTTTCGGCTAGAGCTTGCAGCCCGGCCAAGAGAACGATCAGACAAACTCCTCACTCTGCGATACACGGGCCTCGATCCGCCAAAGCCCTGCCAAACCTTCGCAGCAGAGAAAACGGTCCAACCGTGTCGGGTTCACGAAGAACTCATCCCCCTAGGCCTCTTCGAACTCCCTGTTGAACGAACGCAACAGTCGCTGCCCCTTGAAGATTGAAAAGGCAAGTTCAGCCTGGATCGGCCGCGTCGAGTTTCCTCGTGTCACCCACAAGTGATCATGCCCGGACGCCACGATCCAACCGGAAGCCCCTTGCCAAGCCGCAGACGCCACCAAACACCGTTCGCCAAAAAAGACACCGATGAATTGCGGCTTGATATCAGCAAAGGCCTCATCCGCCATCCGTCGCCGCAATTTTTCAACCTCGACCGACTGCTGCATGTTCGTCGGATCGATTTGCAGCTCACGGATTTCCTCGTGCTCTGCCTGCCAGCCGGCAAAAGCGGCGTAAGCATCGGGAATTGCCAATTCCGTCAGATCCGCGGCAAACGTATGGGCAAGAGGTCCTGCGATGCCAACATTTGCGATTTCTCCCGCGGGCAACACATAAGTGAATCGAAACAGATAACAGTCAACGGCTTCGTCGAATCCAGGCCAACTGAGCTGTCGGGAGTCCATCAATTCACAGGCCGTCGGCGGATGACCATAAAACCGGGGTTCCGATAATTGATTAATTAATTCGGCTTCGGCACGGGCAACCTGCGAACGATGCTGTGCATCGATCGCATCCAAGAGACCAAGTTCTGCGGCGTACGCTAAAACGGTCAGTCGCACGCTGGGCTCCGCTGCCAGTTCAACGAGCGTCTCGGTACCTGCTTTCTCCTGTAAACGAGACAGCGCCGTTGCCGCTTCCACTCGGAGTCGTCGATGGCTCAAATCCATCATCCGATAGAATCGTCCCATCGCTTCCGATTCCTTCATCAGCGACAAGGCATAGCAAAGAGCAATGGCTAAGCCAATACTTTCTGTTACCTGTTGCGCATCGCCGAGGTCCTTTACACCGTGCTGGGCGGATGCTTCCTCGAATCCTTCGAGCCGTTCGATCAGACGGCTAAATAGCTCCAAAAGCTGCTGACTTCGTTGCTTAGCCGGATGCTCAACGACTCGACCCTTGGCGTGCAAAAAGTTGGTGAAATCAAGAACCACTGTCGCGGCGGCCGGATGGGCCAAAGCGTCCAGCAATCGGGGAAACAGTTGAGAATAGTCGAGTTTTTCCTGCTGCCAAAGCGGTGCAAAAGCTTCAATAATCGCCTCGGGCTGGGGGGGAGGATCAACGGCAATGAGTTCTGCGAACGCTTGCAAACTTTCCGCATCGCCTTGTTGCGCGAGTCGAGATAAAAATAAATGACGCGCAGGACTCGTCGCCGGGAGCTGTTGATAGGCCCGAACCATCGGCGAAACTAATGCAGCAAACGGTTGCTGCCGTTCGTCAACATTGGCCCTCGTCAACGCGCGTAAAACGGCCGTTAACACCGATTCATTCAACTGTTGATCTGACGCGAGCTGGGCGATTTGCTCGAATAGCAGCGTCAACTGCTCCGTTGTCGCTTGTGGAATCCAATCAAGCGCCAGGGGCGTTGCTTGTCGATCCTGCTCAGCTGTTCCATGGACATTCAATGCCGTCAAAATGCTATCGAGAGTGGTCAACATGGCTTGAATTGGCTTCTCAGTATGAGGAAAGTTTTTTCGATGACGGTGAATTAACCTTGACGAAAGACAGGCAAACTTGCTTCAATGCGCGAAATTAGGAGGGTCGAACAAGTGGCCGATCCCAATTCGATCATGGATTCGTTCGTTCCTTGCGGGATTCTCAATACGAAAACGCGACCTAGGATTGGGCAAACCAGTAAGGCACGCGTGAAAAATAACACAACGAGAAAAAAAGTGGATGACGCCAAGTTGAGGCAAGCTTCCACTGTTTAACTACGCGGCTTCCCCTCTCAGGGTACCCAAGGGGAAGGATTCGCAAAAGCTGTTGTAAGGGTACCTGACCAAGAGGAGCCATCATTATGGCAACCAAGAAGAAGGCCGCGAAGCGAACGGTCAAGAAGAAGGCCGTGAAGCGAACGGTCAAGAAGAAGGCCGTAAAGCGATCCACCAAGAAGAAGGCAGCCCCCAAGAAGAAGAAGGCAGCTCCAAAGAAAAAGACCACCGCTAAGCGGTCGACAAAGAAAAAGGCTGCTCCCAAGAAGAAGAAGGCAGCGAAGCGGTCCACTAAAAAGACCACCGCCAAGCGGTCCACTAAAAAGAAGGCAGCACCTAAGAAGCGCACAACCACGCGGAAAAAGACCGCCAAGCGCTCGCGTTAGGCAAGAATAACGCCTAACCACCCGTTACAACGAGACAGGCCGGCGGATAGAATTAGGTTCCAACTTTCCTGGAACGCGCCGGCCTATTGCATGCGCGGAAAAAAGCCGAAAATGGCGTTCGAACAGGTCGCATCTGCTCGAATCCCCACGAAAAGCCGGCTGAATCCGTCGAGACGATTCCCGACAGATCCATCAATTTAGCGAAAATGCAGCGAGGCTAAGACCACCGCCGATTCCCGTATCAACCTACGGATCCGCTCCCCTCAAGGCCTGCCTCGGCCTCGATCGCTCAAGAAATGAAACATCTAGGCATGGAGAAAGACCAACCAAAGACGTTTTTTGACCTCGATCTGTCAGATGAAATGCTGGCAGCACTCAAGGCGGCCACGTACGAAGAGCCCACACCGATCCAGGCAGGACTGATTCCGCTGGCTCTCGAGGAGGTCGACGTCGTCGGACAGGCTCGCACCGGGACAGGAAAGACAGCAGCCTTTGTGATACCCATTCTCGAATTGCTCGACCTGAGCGCAAATCACAAGAATCCGCAAGCATTGATTCTCGTTCCCACGCGAGAACTTGCCGTCCAAGTCAAAGAAGAAGTGGAAAAGCTTTCAATCGAGATGCGCATTAACTGTGCGGCACTCTACGGTGGAACACCCATTCGAGGTCAAATCACTAAGCTCAAACGGGGCGTCGAAGTGGTTGTCGGTACGCCAGGTCGCGTGCTTGATCATATGTCGCGAAATACGCTCAATCTCAGCGATATCGACTGCGTCGTCCTCGATGAAGCCGATCGGATGCTGGATGTCGGATTTCGCCCCGATATGGAAAAGATTCTTCGGCGCTGCCCCAAAGAGCGTCAAACGCTGCTGCTGAGTGCAACGGTTCCCCCACCGGTTGAGCGTTTATCTAACAAGTACATGCACGAGCCGAAGAAGCTCAACTTTTCATCCAATGATGTAACCGTTGATACCATCGAGCAGCACTATTTCACCGTCGATCATGATCGCAAATTCGACCTGCTCGTACGCTTGCTAGAGCGAGAGCAACCCAAGCAGTCGATCGTCTTCTGCCGGACGAAGCGAGGCGTCCAGAAGATCTATGACAAGCTTGTACGCAAACTGAAGGACAAAGACATTGGCTGCATGCATGGCGACATGCAGCAGCGAGAACGCAACCGTGTGATGGCAAAATTCCGCGAAGAAAAAATTCGCTACATGGTCGCAACGGACGTGATGGGACGTGGGATCGATGTGTCGGGTGTCTCTCACATCGTCAACTTCGACATCCCAGCTTTTTCGGATGATTACGTTCACCGCGTCGGCCGAACAGGCCGTATGGGTCGCGAGGGAGTGGCATTTACCTTCGTTACGCCGGAAGAAGGCGGAGAATTAACACGAATCGAACAGCGAATTGACCGCCTGCTGATTCGAGGTGACATGGACGGATTTGTGCTCACCAAACCGGTTGTCATTCAAGAGCCGAAGCCGGAGGATGATAGCAAACGGGCTGTCCCCTCTTTGCTGGGACGCCGATCAGGCCAACGTCAACATCGCCGCCGACTGTAATCAAAGCGATTTACCGCATCGGGGTCATGAATGAAACGCAAGGTGGACTGATCAAGCCGCCTTATCAGTTGGTAAGGAAGATGAGATTCGGCGAGGCAGCCAACCTTCCGCTAACACGGTCAACGCCACCCGATCTTCGAGATTGGGTCGAAAGATCGTCAGCAAAACCATCGGCAAATACCAGGCCATGTAGGTTCCGCCGCCAAAGCCGTGCCATGTTTGCGTAGCAACCATCACAGCCGCCGAACAACTCAAAAGCGTGCCCAAATTCTTCTGTGCGGGCCAGAGGGCCATACTGGCTGCCAAGGCAACAAAGGCTGTCAGGACAGGGATCCGCCAATAGCCACTCCAACCTCCGATCGTTTCATCCCACAAACCGCCAAGCCCGTCCATTGCGGGTGGAAGAATGCCGAACATCAACCGCAGGTTGCCCACGACAGAATCGGAAGAAACGAGCACAAATGCCAGTATGACTAAGATCGATACCACCCCCGTCACGAATCGGAGCAGGCCTCGGGGCCAATAAAAACTTAACCACAAAGGCAGCAAAAACAGCGGATAGTAGGTCATGCCACCCGCCAGGCCCAAAAACAGACCAGCAATCATCGGTTTCCGATACCAGAGAACGGCCCAGACCAAGCTCGCCGCTGGCAAGACATGCTTGACCTCATTCGTCATGAGAGATGTGTACGGCAACATCAAATAGAGCGTCGCCGCACCAACACCCATGATAATATTGTCGAAATGCCAGTAGCCAATCAGCACCATCCCTAGCACGATGAGCAGGTGAGCGACAATCGCCAAAGCTTTTTGCGTGTTGATCGTCAATTTATCCATCAGGGCATATCCAGGACCCTCACGCGGTTCGCGAGGAGTCTCATCCGAAAGGTCAGATGTTTGCTCGCTGACCATCGAAGCTGCGTGGATCGCCGCTGGCTCAGCCGCCGTGCGAGTGAGAACATTGGCCATCAGGAAGACGAACAGGGAGCAACCAATGAAGGTGAGTCCGCCCGCCGAAAGATTCGGCTCCAAAAGAGGCCGTCGAACCATGGTGGGATCGGCAAGGAGCCTCGCGAGCCAAAGGACACTCGTGCAAAACAGCCACAGAAAGCCGAACCGTTGGGCCTTCATGCCCGTCGATAAAATCGATGCAATCTCCGTCGTCGGCTCGACGTCGGTCGATACCTCGGTTGCCTCGGCGACCGAGGTAGGCTCCGGCTCATCCGGACTGGTTTTTGTCACGGATGGAGTCACCACCGCCTGATCAGATTCCAGTTGTTTGCCGTAATGGATGAACAACAGGCCTGGAGCTAAAAGAATCAACAAGATCAGATCGAGATTTCGCACGCTCCAAAATCGGCCAAACTTAAAGAACAGTCCGATCATCAATAGAGACGACAAGTAAAACCAAGTCGCCGGCTCAGGTCGATTGTAGTGGTAAAGAATCTCATTCATGGTCCGCAAACAACGGCATCTCTATCGAGACTCCGACCTCAACTCAAATCTGGAATGCCGTGTGACGCGAGTGTCCACGCAACCTGCAAAGAACGTCAACCGCGAAACGCGGCCCCTGGCATACGTCCACACCCGATAAGGATATAGGAAATGCCCGCATTTCATCAAGCGAGTCCGAGACACCAAAGCCGATAAACTACTGTAAGAACTACAACTTGCGGTCAACCGGACTAGGAAAATATGGTGCAGAATGGCCGAAGAGTCCGGCAGAAGACCTCAAAATCTCCCCAAGACCCCAAAACTACCAGCCCCCGGCACTTGGCTTCCGGGCGGCAACCATTGCTCGATTTTCAGCTGCCCATCCATGGGAGGACGGTTGAGAATCGACTGAAAAACGCCTACTGGTAGGCTGCTGCCATCAAATAAGGCCGAACCAAGCGCCGTGAGCAAAGCATCACTCAAACGTTGGTGAAGGGGCTCGTTTCGCGTGCGTTGAAAGCGAATCGCAGAAATCGAAGATATCAAACTGGTCGTGATCATCGAACGAGATTCGCACGGTGCAAAACCTGTCACCAAAGTGGATTGCTCCTCGGAAACCGCGTGCGAGTAATAAGCTCGCTTCGGACAGGAACTGGGCAGTAACGACAAGAGCGAATCCGACCACCGCTCCAGTTGACGGCGGTCCTCGTTCAGACAGTGCAAATCTGGCAATTGCATCCCTTCAGCAGAAACCATCAAATTCAAAGTCCGGTGACGGGCGTCCAATTGACCGCAAAAAACGCTTTGAGCAACACAGCAATGAGCTTCCGTGCCTGACTGTGCGTCAAGACCTTCCAAGATCGCTGAAGATAAGCGGGTAGTGAGATCGTGAATTAACACCTCTCGCAAAACAAACTTGGAATCATGCCAGATTCTCTCGCGATCGATCCCCTGCGCGTCGATCAAAGCCTCTCGGAAGGCTCGCAACTGACAGCACCAGCGAAACGTGAGTTTTCGTGCTGCGAGCCAATATTCATGCAAGAGTGGATCCGGAATGACATCCAGGGCCCGCAGCAGGCGACTGGACGAACAGGCCAGCAAGACCGGAAGATGAACCAGTTGTTGAAGGAACATAGAGAGGCAGCTCGCTGAGGTAAGAAAGACCAGACCAGCAAAACTGCAACTGCGATGCCAGACGCGACGAGCACGGTTGATACGAGCGGCTATTACCCCCGAAGTGATTGGGAGCTTGAGAGTTACATACGGCAGGGACGCACGGAGCGAAGATCGTCGATTGATGCAAAAAAAACACATCAACGACCCGTTACGACCACAATTCGCATCGACTATTGCCGGACATAAATACCGTCGGCCGACACAATCAGATTTCCCAGCGAGTCAATCTGGGCTTGCCCACGAACGACAACCAATTGATTGAGATCGACTGAAAGTAGCTTTCGAGCGTCAATCTCAACAACCTGCCCCTCCGAATCGACGACCTGCACCAGGGCGGTCATATCGGGTGACTTTTCTTTTTTGGCCTTACAGAAAGGGCAATTGTCCGGATCGTGTCCAGGACCATGGTCATGTTCTTCCATTTCCGCCGCTGGATCTCGAATCACAAACTTGGCGACACCCGGATCCCACGTTGAATCTGGCCCTGAGCCGATTCGACCCAGCAACACGACCGGCTTGAGGGCCGGGCTCCCTTCCCCCCCTGCTGTCACCTGCTCGGTAACAAGTCCTCTAGCCTCCAAGACGCCAACAGCTCCCGTTGGCTCCTCCGATAACAGATACTTTTCTCGTTGAGCAGTAATCGCTGGGTCTACGGGTTGCTGACAACCAACAGAGAAGAACAAGAACAACAAAAACAGGCAGGAAATGCGTGACATACCATCGATCCATAAAGCGAGAAACAAGAAACGCCCGAACTTACAGTATCAGGATTATCGAATGTCTTCAGCTGTGTCAATCCGACCGATTGGTCTAACGAGATGGCGCGGGATAGCCAACTAAAGTTGGCTTGATCGCACTGGGAGCCAAAACAGCATCGTCCGCATGGACACCGGCCCCATACCAAGCATCGTTGTCGTTCTTAAACAGGTCATCTTTGTCACTGTTCGGTCTTAGCCGGGTCGTTCGAAAGGCAACTCTTCCGTCTTCGAAGAATAGATTTTGGCCAACCCCATGGCTAGTCACCACCGAATCTGACAAATGCTCACGTGGCTCATCGGCCAAAACCGGATAGAACTCACGACCTTGGTTCCGGACGCCCCGTAACTTGCCATTTTCAAAGAAGCCAAGCGTATAGGCGTAGTCCCCTCCCATGTCACCCTGAATGACCTCGAGTTCAGGTGCCTCAGCTGACAAGGATCGAATGTCAGCCACCGTTGGGATTTTCAACACGATCGTGTTACTTTTGGCCGGGCAATAAAAAACATTGGGATCCTTCACAAACCCGTTCTCTAACAGGGTGGGGGCGTACATGCCGGCCACTGCCAAGTTTCCCTTCGCCGGAACAGCCGGGAACATCCCTCGCCGATCTTTCATGCTGTAATCGGTGAGCGCGAGCCCAATATCCCGCATCTTCATCTGACACATATTCAGCTGATGATGATAGCGGCTATTAATTATCGCGGGAAAAAACAGACAAGCTGCTGCCACACAGACCCCTGCCGCCACCACAAAATCTGCGACCGTCCAACGGCGACGTCGGCCAGAGGACTCACGCCCCGAGGCCGAACTCATTGCCGAACCGCGAGCACGGTCAAGCGGCTGAGCGACCGCATGTTGGTCGATCATTTCACAAGTGCGACAAGCAAGCCCTTGAGGTGGTTCGACCTGAGCCGAATCCCACCGTAGTGGCTCAAGCCCCCGCTCTACCAGCTTCAGTTCCTGCTGTAGCTGTTGATCTTTATCGAGCTTTTGTGCAAGCTCGTCGTGTTCCGATGCGTCAAGCGCACCGACCAGAAATCCGACTAGATCATCACGCATAATCTTTAGTTTCTTTGCACATGGCTGGCGTGCCAGGCTTGGTTCAACTTCAACACAGCGGCATGCAACCGACTCTTTACAGTGCCTACCGGAATTGCCAAGGCCTCGGCCGCCTCACGGTACTTCATTCCTTGGAAATAGACCAATCCAACAACCGATCGCAAGTGGTCCGGAAGCGTGGAAATCTCGTCCCGCACCCATTGCTGGTTGTCCCCCGCATCCACCACGTCGACCGGATCAGGCTCGGCACTGACAAGCAGGTCCATCAGCTTACCCAGTTCGTCGTCGTGTTTCGTGTTCGTCTGATCGAGACTGGCCATCCGATGTCGCTTGTTCCGGCGCTGTGCATCGATGGCTTGATTCGTCGCGATCGCGTACAACCAAGGGCGTAACCGACGCCCCCGATCAAACTGCTCGCATTTCAGGTGCACTTGAAGAAAGGTTGCCTGGAATGCGTCCTCTGCCATTTCGGCACTTCCCATGTACCGATGCAGATAGTTGTACAATTCATGCTCGTACATCTGAACAATTCGCGCAAACGCTTCACGGTCACCGGTCTCCCGGTATCGCAGCAAGAGTTGCTCACCCGTTTGTTCAGTCACGTTTTGTTTACTTAATTTTCGTTTTGGGATTGCTGTTGTCATAGTTCTTACGAACCCCACCTAAAAGAGTTCGGAAAAAAGCCACTCTGACAATCGCAACCGATGAGAGTCACTCGTTACAGGCAACTTTAGGTGATTTTAATCAGTCTGCTGAACGGGGGACGAACGTCGGTTGAGAATTGACAGCCAATTGCGGCAGTAATAAACTCGTCGGGTCTCTTCAAAAGCAAACCCCGTGCCGAACGGTTCACGAGTGACAGCTAAAAAGTATCAATGGGCACGTGCTGGCGACGTTAACGCCTTTTTTGGCTTGATGTTAGATAACGTTGCCGGTTTATTGCTCGCGGTAAGTCTGCTAGCGGTATTATTTGAATTTCCTACACAATTCGCCTTGCAATATATGGTACCCGGGACTGCCATTGGCGTCCTCGTAGGGGATTTACTCTTCTTTTGGCTGGCTTTTCGGCTGGCTCGATCCACAGGCTCTAACACGGTAACTGCGATGCCTTTAGGTCTGGATACCCCCAGTACCTTCGGCATGGTGTTTTTCGTCTTGGGGCCCGCCTTCACCGTCGCAAAAACCACGATGTCCGTGGACCAGGCTGCCCTACACACTTGGCATATCGGCATTTGTGCAATTTTCCTCAGCGGGGTGTTCAAATCTGCTTGTGCTTTTGGCAGCAATTGGATTCGCCGTCTCATTCCGAGAGCCGGTCTGCTTGGCTCCCTGGCCGCGATCGCGCTGGTGCTGATCAGCTTTCTACCGCTGGTCGAAATCCTGCATACGCCGATCATCGGTTTGATCGCTCTGTCAATCGTCCTCACCTCATTGATCGGTCGAATTCGGATGCCGGGGAACCTCCCAGGTACACTGGTCGCCCTGATTGTGGCTGGGACGATGTTCCACATCATGAACTGGATGGGCTGGCTTGATTCCCAGGCTCCCTTGATTGCCCCTCACGAAGCGCTCATGCCCACCGGTTGGACAACCGTCTTCCATTTTGAATGGCTCGACGCGTTTGGCGAAACGATGCGTTACTTGCCGGTAATTTTGCCTTTTGCCCTCGCTACGGTGGTCGGCGGAATCGACTGCACCGAGAGTGCGGCGGCGGTCGGCGATGAGTACGACACTCGGCTTATCGTGGCAGGTGAAGGGATTGCGACCCTGGTAGCCAGCCTTTGCGGCGGGGTAATTCAGACCACACCGTACATCGGTCATCCCGCCTACAAAGCAATGGGAGGTCGAGCTGCCTACACGTTGGCAACCGCCTTATTCATTGGAAGCGCAGGGGTTTTCGGATTCTTTGCCTACCTGTATGTGATCATTCCAAAAGCCGCAGTCTTTCCCATTCTAGTTTTCATCGGACTGGAAATCACGTCGCAAAGCTTCCAAGCAACACCAAAGCGTCACTATCCGGCCGTAGCCTTGGCTTGCATTCCTGCTCTGGCGTACCTTGCATTAATTTACGCTGATAAAGTGATCGGGGAAAACAACATCCAACTATCTCCCGCACTCGGGGAAGAAATCCAGACGCTGAGGATTCTCTCAAACGGATACATTGTGACGAGCCTGCTATGGGCATCCACCTTGGCCGCAATTATTGATCGCCGCCTCAGGACCACCGCAATCTTTCTATTGATCACGGCAATCTGTGCCTTATTTGGGGTCATTCATTCCCCCTTGGCAGGAAGTCCCATGTATCTCCCTTGGCAACTCGATTCACATCCATTCGAGCTCGTCATACGTTACGTAACGGGTTATCTCCTGGCAGCGCTCATCCTGCTGGGGCTTCATTACTACACAAAGGCGTTTACACCTCCCAATGCTGAGGCGGACTCAACAAATCATGCTGAAGCGCACACTTGAATCTGAAGTCATGGACTCGTCCGAAGAAGCGTTGGTCTACGACCAAATGGACCATGCTTCCGTGAATCGTCTTTTCGTCAACGATCTTTTAGCAGCAGGCCTGCCCGCAGGCGAGACGCTCGATCTGGGAACCGGTTCGGCTCGTATCCCCATCGAACTTTGCCAGCGGAGTGAAACGGCTCGTGTTGTGGCTGTCGATTTGTCGATCAACATGCTAGACACAGCGAAAATCAACCTGGAATTGGCCAATCTGACCGATCGAATCCTGTTAGACCACATCGATGCCAAACAGTTGCCGTATGGGGACAATCGCTTTCAGCTGGTGATGTCGAACAGCATTGTGCACCATATTCCGGATCCGCAGCCCGTAATACGGGATGCCGTCAGGGTCACTGCGGAGGATGGGCTATTATTCTTTCGAGACCTGATGCGACCTGACAATGAGGAACAGTTGGAGGGGTTAGTGGAATTGTATGCAGGAAGTGAGTCGGAATTTGGCCGCCAAATGTTTCACGATTCACTCCACGCCGCCCTTTCCCTCAACGAAATCCGTGCCCTGATCAAAGATTTAGGTTTTCCAGCAGACTCCGTACAGCCGACCAGCGATCGACATTGGACTTGGATCGGCAGACCCCAACCTCTCAACAAACAAGCATGAAAGCCATCGATGAGTGATGAATCGGCTCGGTTGACGAATACAACCCATCAAACAGACGGCGAGCAACAACCGCTGACTGACGCACAACTCGCAGAAGCCAAACAATACAACCAGCTTGAATTGGCCTGCGACCTGGGCGACCGTGGCCTAGATCTCGCCTATCTGGCAATCATGACCTTCATGTTCGCCCGCCCAATCGATACATGGCTTCAATCCTTTCCGGCGCTCGCCACCCTCACCGCGCGGCTGGCTGTCATGTATTTGATTGTTACCGGCATCCATATCTTGGTTTCGTTCCCTTTGTCCTTCTACTCCGGACACGTGCTTGAACATCAGTTTCAAATGAGCCGTCAAACGCTAAAAGCCTGGTTTTGGAGATATCTGAAACGCAATGGCCTGACCCTGGTGTTCGGTCTGCTGTTGACCCAAGGGCTTTTTTGGATGATTTGGTTGACGGGCCCTATCTGGTGGATCGTTGCAGCCGCGGGATATTTTGTGCTGAGTATCGTGATGGGTCAGCTGGCCCCAGTGCTCATCCTGCCTCTCTTCTATAAGATCGAACGGCTGGACGACGAGACACTCAAACAGCGCATGGCAAAACTTTCGAAAGGCACCGGATTGTCGATCGAAGGTGTCTACCGAATGAAGATGAGCGACGAGACCGTTAAGGCCAATGCGATGCTCGCCGGCCTAGGCAATACGCGTCGTGTGATCATGGGTGACACACTGCTGGAAGGATTCTCCGCAGATGAAATCGAAGTCATCTTCGCCCACGAAATTGGCCATCACGTCCATCGCCACCTCCGAAAGATGATCATCACCGGACTGATCTATAGCACGGCAGGATTCTTTCTCTGCGACCGCATGCTCGCCTGGTGGGTTGGCACCGTTGACGGCACCGTTGACTACGCACAACTGCCAGTTTACACACTGCCGTTCCTGACACTGGTAATCACAGTTTTTTCCATGTTGGTTGAACCCATTCAAAATCTCGTCAGTCGACATTTCGAGGTCCAATCCGACACTTACGCACTGACCAAGACCGGTCTTCACGATGCCTATCGATCCGCCTTCACAAAACTGGCCCGCTTAAACAAAGCAGACCCAGATCCTCATCCCCTCGAGGTGTTCCTTTTCCACAGCCATCCGCCCATCAAAGATCGATTAGCGCTCGCCGACCGGATTTGATGAGGCAAGCGTGCCTAACGACGAACAACAACGCTACCACTCAATCGATCGATCAACCGACGCATCTCAAGAATGCTCAAAGCGGATAACACACTCGACACAGAAAGATGCGGCTGAGCCCTTTGGCAAGACTCGATCAGCTGATCGACACTCAATGGATCCTGCCCGACCGATTGGAGCACGGTTCGTTCCAAATCGCTGAGCCCTATTTCCGCAGATGGTTCGGAAACTAAAACGGGCGAACAAGTGCTGGTCGTCGACAACGGGTCCAATTCCTCCAGCACATCGTCGACCGATTCCACCAGTTTGGCTCCATCTCGAATCAGACGGTGGCAACCTCGGGAATACTCCTGGTCGACACGCCCGGGCACCGCAAACACTTCACGATTCTGCTCAACGGCATGCTTCACCGTGATCAGTGCACCGGAACGGCCAGACGCTTCAACGACAACTACGCCAAGCGACACGCCCGAAATGATGCGATTTCGACGGGGAAACTGCCCCCGTTTCGGACGAGTTCGTAACGGCGACTCCGTCACCAAGGCGCCTTGTGCACTGATTTGATCGGCCAGGTTATCGTGTTCCGGGGGATAGATTTCACCGAGCCCACTCGCAAGCACACCGATCGTTCGACCCCCCGCTTGCAAAGCTCCACGATGAGCAGCCGCATCGATCCCCCTCGCCAAACCGCTCACCACGGTGACACCCGCGTGTGCCAATCCAACGGCCAGCGACTCGGCCTGTTGAATCCCGTAATAGGAAGCCCTGCGAGTCCCAACAATCGCGATGGAAACACGATCAGCGGGCAACAATTGTCCTCGCACAAACAGGACCGGTGGGGGATCAGGCGTTTCGGTCAGCAGATAGGGATAGTCAACTCGACTGCCATCCAAGATTTGAATTTGAGCCTGAGAACATTCCAACCATTCTCGCTCCGCCCGAGTATCGACCGTCGTGGCAACGATCTTCCGAGCAACGGTTGAGCCAACACCGGGCACGGATTTCAATCGCTGCAGAGGCGCGGCAAGAACCCTTGTCGAGTCACCAAATTCATTCAGCAATGCCTGATAAACGCGAGGTCCGACTCCGTGGGTTAAATGCAACGCCAACGTCGCAAGCCGTTCGTGCGTAGGGTCCAAGTCAGGATTAAAGGCATGATTGTTCAGATTGGCAACCGCCTAGCGACAGTCATTCATCGCTCGTTTGACTTCCTCGATCGGCAAATCGGGAACCAGCTCGACATGCCCGATTCGTGTAGGCAACACAAACCTCAACTTTCCATGCTCAACCTTTTTGTCGCTTTGCATCGCAGCGACCAGCGTGTCTTCGTCGAGATCAGGTAGTTTAACCGGAAGGTTGAGTGATTCGAGCAACGCGATCTGACGCGCGGTGATGGAAGGATCGATTTTCCCCAATCGTCCAGCAAGCTGAGAGGCACAGATCATACCAATCGAAACAGCTTCGCCGTGTAACAATTGACCGTAACCCGAAACGGCCTCCAACGCGTGCGCGAAGGTGTGACCATAATTCAAGACTGCGCGTAGCCCCAAAGTCTCTCGCTCGTCCGCCTCAACAATATCGGCCTTCAACCGACAGGAGCGAGAGATCACTTGTCGCAGCACATTCGGATCTCGTTGCATCAGACCGTCGACATTTTTTTCCAAGTAGGCAAAGAAGTCGGCATCCAGGATGACTCCATATTTGACCACTTCGGCTAAGCCGCTGCGAAACTCACGATCCGGCAAGGTCGACAACACCTGGGTATCAATCAGAACGTATTGCGGTTGCCAAAAAGCACCCACCATGTTCTTAGCGCCGGTTAAATTCACACCGACTTTGCCGCCCACACTGCTGTCAACTTGCGAGAGGAGTGTCGTCGGTATTTGGCAGAATCGCACGCCCCGTGTAAAAGTGGCGGCAATAAATCCGGCCAAGTCTCCAACCACGCCACCTCCGACGGCAAAAACCGCCGACTTACGATCCGTTGCTTCGGCGAGCAGTTGGTCCCACAAACGCTCTGCATGAGAAACTGACTTCGATTGTTCCCCCGATGGAACCGTGCATAAGGAGGTGCGCAAACCGGCTTCGTCGAGACTCTGCCGCACAACCGTCGAATGAGCAGCCACCTGCTCGTCGGCAATCACGACCGCATGCGTCAATTCACATCGTTGAAGAATTTCCCTACCAATCTGTGGCAGGATACCGGTTCCAATATCAATGTCATATCGGCGGTCATCCAAGTTGACGTGCACGGTCGCAACGGAGTCGTTCAACGCACTGCCTCCACGGTTTGATTCTCGACACTTATATCTGTTCCCGATGCCGCAAATCAATCGGGTAACAAACTTTAGCCGCTTGTTAACCCTTCAGGCCGGCATCGTTTCCTCAAGACATTGACTTGCCCCCCTCGACCTAAACGAGGTCGGGGGCTTGACTCACCGCATCGGCAAAAGTCAACGCTGGAGAATCATCAGGCCGACCTCCTTAACCCGTCACACGGTCAACATCTTCCTCAGTCACCGTGATCTCGCGGGAAAAACCGGAATGAAGCCGTTGGTAGGTCAGGATCGATACATTCTCCGGGGCATCGTGCAAGGCTTGCTCGATTTGCCGTTTCGAATTCGTATCCATCCCGGAGTATTCCTCGGGCCAGATCGTCGTCGTCTCGATGACCAGTGCTTCACGATAAGGATCAAACTTGTCTGGCATCGTTTTACTCCAAACTTAAATCAGTCCAAAACCACTCTGCGACTTTGATGGCAGTTGCCACTGGACAATACCGGGTGCACTCGCCGAAAACGGCCGGGTACACTAGCCGGAAACAGCGCGACGGCCTAGGATCGGGTAAGTATACAAACGGTTGGGTCGACGGAAAACATGGGAGTCTCAAGAGAACGATGAATCGCGGCAAATTGCTGATTTTGATCATGCTTACCGCCGGACTAACCGCAGGTATCGTGGCCTGGTGGCACCAATACCAGCAGGGTGTTCGCGTTCTTGAACTTTGGGACGCCGAAATGGCCTTCCAAATCCGCATGGCGCCCGAATGCCAGCTGATGCGGCTCAGCCAACCGGGAATCGAAAGCAATGAACAGATTTCCATCGCAGGCGAGCTGTGGGGCGTGGGTGATCAAGTTGATATTGGCAAAGCCCGCGGGATTGTTCATGCTCGACAAGCCTTAATCAGCGACGCCAGCTACAAGTGGGATACGGTCCCCCCCGCCCAACCGGTTTGGACCGAAGCGATCCGATTTGGATCGGGACCGCTCCAACAAACATTCGCGTTCGATCTCAAGCAAGGCGTCATCCGCAACGTGGAACACGGGAACCAAGCTAACCTCGCACCCCATGTGACTGCCGGTCTTCGTACATTCCTGGACGAACAATGGGCTGAATTGGCTACGCCATCTGTTGCTAGGCCCGCGCCTTAGAACGGGGAAACAGAACGGGAAAATAAGCGATCGCCATCCCGACTAGCAATCCACCCAAATGGGCCCAGTTGGCAACCGCACCCATCATACCCGTGAAACAGAGCACCAACCAAAACATCAAAAATGCGAAGGTCGTCGGATTTAACTGAAAACCCGATCCAGGCTCAAACTGCTGCTTGATCCAAATGTAGCCCAAGATGCCGTAAACCACGCCCGACATGCCCAAAAAATTCGGGCTTCCACCAATGAAAAACTGAGCCAGGTTTGAAATGACGGCAATCGCCAACACGATGGCTCCGAACGCTAAAGAGCCTTTCCGAGCCTCAACCTGAGTTCCCAAGACGTAGAGCCAATACATGTTGAAGAGCAGGTGAAGGATGGAACCATGCAACAGGACGGGAGTGACAGTTCGCCAAGCCTGTCCATGAAGAATCTGCTGAAGTCCATCCCCGCTCTTCTGAAAGCTGACCGCATCCGTAAAACCAAGCGTCCGCATGATCGTGCCGTCTCTCAACGACCCAAAGTTGGAAAAAACGGACAACGCAATCGAAAGACCAATCAGCGTCATCACCAAAGGAGCCCGACGTGCCATCGGCTTGCTCCACTGACGCCGCATGTCAACGGTCTGTTTAACTGCAGCCCGACGCCGATCGCGTTCTGCATCTCGGATACGTTGGGCTTCTTTTGACACCGTTTGATAGTGAGAATCTGCAGGATTTTTCTCGAATTCGGCCAGTCGCGTTCTCGCCTCCTGCACGTCGTTTTCATCGCGAACCCAAACTGCCCAGCCGCTCTCATCCGAATCAGTTTGAGCAGAAATACCTTGAGTTAGTAGGTAATCAAGAAAAACCTGTGCGTGTCGTTTGTCGTGGAGGTAGCCGATTTGTCGCATTTTTTGCCGCTTCGTGGAATGTGGGGGGGAGCGTCTCCCCTTTGTACCGCATTCCCTGCCGTTAAAAAACCGACCTTGGGACTCTTACCGACCCCAGATCAGTGCTGGCAGATAACACTCGTCTAGGATTTCGTCGGCTGACCAGGGTATACTCCAAGCGGCCCTTTCCTGGGCAAATGCTGAAACCGAAAACGGAAAAGGAGTTCCGTGCATGCGATCGATCGCCATCATCAATCAGAAGGGTGGAGTCGGTAAAACGACAACGGCCGTCAATTTAAGCGCCGGTCTCGCCACCTTGGGACAGCGAGTCTGTCTTGTGGACCTCGATCCACAAGCCCATGCGTCGCTCCATCTGGGCATCACCCCACACGGTCCTGGCACTTCGATTTACGACGTCTTAATTGGCGACGCAGCCTTAGATGACGTACGGAGCGAGATTCATCCCGGTTTGTCCTTAATCCCTTCGCACATCGACTTGGCAGCAGCCGAAGTCGAACTCGCTGGTGAAGTCGGGCGAGAAGTCATCCTGCGTGACAAGTTGCTTCAGCAAGAGAGCGAGTACGATTTCTTAATCATCGACTGCCCACCCTCCTTGGGTGTGTTGACCTTGAATGCCTTGGTCGCAGTCCACGAAGTATTTCTTCCACTCCAGCCTCACTTTCTGGCATTACACGGCCTGAGCAAATTATTAGAGACGATCGAAGTCGTCATTCGGCGATTAAATCGCGAGCTACGACTGACGGGGGTCGTGTTCTGTATGTTTGAATCGGCGACTCGACTTGCCCAAGAAGTAACCGGCGACGTCGAGCAATTCCTCAGCTCCGTACAACAACCGGAGTGCCCCTGGTACGGTGCGCAAATCTTCCCTAGTCGGATTCGGCGGAACATTCGGCTGGCCGAGGCTCCCAGTTTTGGTCAAACGATCTTCGAATACGCCCCGCACTCAAATGGAGCGTTAGATTACCGAAGTCTTGCAGAAGAGGTTTTAAATCCGGTTCAGTCGGTGGTACCGAATCATGGATCAGGCACGCAGATCATCCGTTGAAACCTGCCGGGTCAGCCCCGACGAGGATCGGTTTATTCGTGCACCGCATCATTCTAGAGGGTTCCGCCAATTCGCAGCTTCCCGTCGGACCCTAGCAGTCACACGGAATGGGTCATCTTGAAGGCTAGCCGGTGAACTTGACGCGAACAGCACAACGCCTCACCAGTGTTCGGATTGCGTAACGAGTACGGGTTCCTAGGGGCCAAGTCTTTCCCTTTTCCTGATTCGGAATCTGTTTGGTGCTGTTCGCGGGGCTCCTCGAGACGATGTCATTAAGCGGAATGATACCAGGATTTAGATGATGTCCTCCTGCAACGGAATTGCAAGCGTAGGAACGGAAACCATCATGACACTTCTATGTCCTCCTTCAGTGGTGAGCACCACTGACAAGACGGCGCACAACGTCGATCTACGAAGTAAGGAGACACATGATGAGCAAAATCGTCCACTGGGGTGTCATATTTTCTGTTTGCGGATTGACCAGCACTTTGCCAGCACAAACCCCTTGGGGAACGGCGAACGGTTGGCTGGCAAAAACCAATACAAACGATGATCCGGCACTGACTTTCCCGACGAACAGGCAAGAACAACCGACTCCACCGCCGCCCCCACCCGAGGCTGAACCCACCTCGACAGCGGAAACAATACCGGGGCCCAACAACTCATCCATCGGTTCCGGCGCTTCGGTCGGTTCCGGCGTAATCGACAACCGGCCTCAAACCGCCGTCCAATTCTCTACCCACCATGATGAATTTGGCTGTGCCGATCGGTTATGCCAGCCCTCAGCAGCTTGCGGATCTACTTGGTTCGGTGGCGTCTACGTCCTTGGACTCAGCCTCACCGACGACCACGGCGTGGAACTGAGTTACGACGGAGCGAACCCCTATCCTGCCGCGCTCGCCACCGACTCGACCGATATGAAATCGGGCCTGGGATTTGAAACACGACTGGGCAAGTACCTCAACAACGGCTACGGAGTCGAAGTCAGTTATTGGGGTGTGTTCCCACAGCAACAGGAGCTCTCAGTATGCAGCACCTGTGACAACTTGGATTTGGCGTCAGCGATTGATTTCGATGGTTTGATTTACAACAGCGGGTCAATCCGTGACAGCGTTTCTTTCTGGTACGGAACCCCGGAGAATCCGGCGTTCGTTCATCGCTTGCGGCGCAACTTTGAAGCTCACAACATCGAAATTAATTTACTTCGCAACCCCTCCAGGCGTGGGGGTTGCACACACTTTGAGTTGATCGCCGGTTTTCGATACCTTCAACTCAACGAGGAATTTGGTTTCGACACCAATTTCTCAGGCGAGTCGTTTGGTAGCGACCCGGCCAATGAACTTTTCTATGAAATCGACGTCGACAATCACTTATTTGGATTCCAGGTCGGCGGTCGAATGGACCATTACATTTATCGCAAATTAGCTATCCATGGAGGAAGCAAATTCGGACTTTTCGGAAATCACATCACTCACAAACAAGCTCTCACAAGCGGCGACGGTACACGGGCGACCAATTTAATTACGGAAGAAGACTATCGCTTCAACGTATCCGACAACGAGGCCGCTTTCGTCGGGGAACTTTTTGCCGGAGTGTCTTACGATGTGTGCTACAACTGGCGACTAACGGGCGGATACCGTGCGGTCGCTGCTTGCGGGGTCGCCCGCTCGACGAGCAACATCCCACTTGCAGGCGAGTTTGGCAGCGCCGAACGATACCGAGCAACCAACTCGAGCGATTACCTGTTACTACACGGCGCCCACATGGGCATCGAATACAACTGGTAATTCAGTCGAAGACAAGCAAACCTCGCTTCGTTTCACTGGACTAGGCTTTCGTTTCATTCGAGACGGAGGCCTTTGTTCTTTTACACCGCACCCTCCATGACGCCATGTCGTAGAACAAAGGTCGAATCCGATCAACAACTTCAGATGCCCAACTCAGTGAAGAAAGAAGTCTGAAGAAAGATAGTCAGACGGAGCGAAGATCTCAAACAATGACACTTGTCAGAGCCAGGAATTCTGGATGATTCCTAACCGGGTTAAAATCCGGTTCATCAAACACAAGGTTGCGATAGTCGGGGTCAAGATCAAAGGCCCTGGCCAGATGAGCCAACGTCAACCCAACGTTGCTCGCCAAACTCCAATAACAGGCGAGATTGTAGTAAATTATCCCTTGGCAAGTATCCACTTCCAAAGCGTCTTCCATCGACTCAATCGCCAAATCCAGACGCCCCATTCTCTTGAAACACCAAGCGAGCGCCAGATAAATGTGCGTGTTACTTGGATCAAACTGTGAGGACCGAACTAACACATCGATGGCAAGATCGTAACGTTCCATAAAACGGTAGGCCTGTCCGCGCAGGTAACAAGCACGACCGTGATTGGATTCGTTCGCCTCTAACCGATCCAATGCATCAATCGCCCGCTGAGCCAACTTACAACGCAGCACGGAACACAATGGCGACTGATCAGAGGTCGCCATAATGAGATCCAAATAGCCCTCAGCCTCCTGCATGAGTTGCTGTCGTCGAATTCGAGAATAACCAGACACGTTCACCGGTCCTCGCCTGCTGCAGTCTGGAAATCGGTCCGTTGCAATCGAGATTTTACCGATCGCACGCCACGACCCCAAGGGTTATGCCTGCGTTCAAAGTTGCTTTTCAGCAATGTGCTACCTCCAATTCTAATCAGGCAATGGCGAACGACAACAAGGGAACAACCGATCCGATAAACTCGATGTATCAATCCGATTATTCCAACCCTGATCACAACTTAGAATCTGGCAGAATTGATTGACTTGCAACGTCAAGAGATCTATCAATCTGTCGGGGCACAAGCCGAAAAAAAAGATTTGCCTCGGCGGCATGAGCCGAGGCCGTCGAGCGTTGAAAAATCGATACACACAACCTGTTCGTTGAAATAATGAATCAGCGAAAATCCATTTGCTGGATAAGAATGATTACGAACAGCTCGTGTAAAACATGCTTAAGGTTTTTCCGCGCATTGTTTTCCGAGCTGTCCCACCAACTGTCGACTAACTCGATTGCGGACCGCTTGTCACTGAAAAAAAGGCTTTCTATTTGCTCACAAGTAACATATTTTTTCTGCTGCCAACCATTTGAAACTTACACAGGCCGGAGCGTGATCCCTGCAAGTGAACATAAGAATTGAAGTCAACACACGCAAAAAAGGGTTTACAGGTCCCGGCTGATAGCTGGCAACCTTTGCAAAGAAGGTCCCGAAGACGACCCGGGCTTGAAAACTGCGAGTCGAATCTCACACATTTCATAACTATCGTGAGTCGTGGCCCCTGCTTATTCAGATTCTGGAGCAACTTTTTCTCTGGCGCGTCAATCAGGCTAGAAAAATGAGTTGAGAGCTACTGCTGATAGAGTCGCACGCACAGCAGTGCTCGCAATTCGATCGCCAAGAAGATTCTGGAAAATCTGAAAGATTCTTGTACGGGGAGAGAGTTCCTCGGTCACTAACATAAGTAGAAGTGGTTTGTCGTAGCCGACTTGCGGAAAAAAAGCATTTACACGACAAATCCACGCTTCGCGACTGTTGTAAGCACGATCGTCCCGACCTAAACAGCCAGAATATTGGGTGACGACCAAGTTTTTCAAGATCTGAGGTAATTGGCCATGCGTTTGACGCTCCGAACTTTGCTCGCCTATCTAGATGATATCTTGGATGAATCGGATGCGCGCGAATTGCAGCAAAAGATCGACGAAAGTGAAATGGCCACGCAATTGGTTCATCGGATTCGTCAGATCATTGGGCAAACACGACTCGACTCACCAGCATTAAATGCCGACGGGATAGCTGGCGATGCGAACACCGTTTCTGAGTATCTCGACAATACCCTTCCCCCGGAATCAGTCCCCGAATTCGAACGATCTTGCCTGGACTCAGATGTTCAATTGGGCGAGGTAGCCGCATGTCACCAGATCCTGACCATCGTGTTGGGTGAGCCAGCGGAGATCACACCGCAACTTCGAAAGCAGATCTATCAGCTCACTCGAAACTCGAGCGATGAACATGTGGAATCTGTCGCGACGATGGAGCCAACGGAGATGCAGGCGATAGCTGGCATCGTCGAAACGGTCGATGAGATGAACATCGAACCGATTGCCGAAATCCAACCAAGCGAGACAGCCGGTTATGATTCAGATGAGCATTGGACAAGTGCACCGGATTATTTACGGAAGCGGGAACGAGGGATGTGGAAGTCCGTCGGTATCGTCGCCATGATCGCGTTCTGCTTGGCTTTTGCTGGTCTACGAGGCATGGGTCCGTTAGACCAATCACATCCACTTGCCAATTGGCTGCCAGGGGAACACGTCGCTGCCTTACCGAGTAACGTTGAAAATATCGATATTCCGAAGGTGACCATTCCGGATCCGGCAACGCAGACCGATGTGGTTCGGGAGGAACCGGCTGATGGAGTAATGGAGCAAGCTGCGAGTCCGAACACGACTTCCGCCCAACCCCCAACCGTTTCGGAGTCGCCTGAAATGGTTCCGCCTCAAACCGACATACCCGCAGATAATTCGCCAATCAACGAAGCACCAGAGGTCGGCGCTGTTGGTTCTGATCGCTCTGCCCCATTGAATCGGGGTACCTTCGAGGCCCCAACGGAGGCTCCTGAACTCGAAGCGACAACAACGGCTACTCCAGACACTCCCGACGCACTAACAACTATCCAGCCGAATCGCGAAAATGCTGGAATTATCGATTTGGGCCCTGGCAATTCGGCTCCGAGTGTGGACGACCTGGCCGTGTCGATACCAGCGACCGACACTTCAGACGAAACGACTGCAGTGAACGCGAACTCCAGTCAGGACGAAGCTCGCGAGGTTGGTAAGTTTTTGTCGGAAGATCAGCTGCTTGCGCGTTTCAATCCGATCTCGAATCTGTGGGATCGGATTCCTGCCCGGGACTCGATTCGCCAACAAGAAGATTTGCTTTCATTTCCGATCTTTCGCCCCCAAGTGATGCTATCCACTGGTATGCAACTCACGCTTGTCGGACCTGCGAAAATACAGCTATTGCAGCCAGACGCTGACGACTCACCCGGAATTGGCATTGAGTTTGGGCGGGCTACGATTGAAACGTTTTCTCAGGTCGGCTCGAAGATCAACTTCGAATGGACGTCGCAGTCGGCAGTCGCCAAGCTGGCGGATATCAAATCGTCCTTTGCGATCGAAGTATCACGACAATTGATACCCGGATCTGACGTAATTCAAGATTTGGCACATACGGTCACGCACATTTACACCACAAGTGGTTCCGTCGATTGGCAGATCAACAACAGCGAGCCGATAACGGTCGCCGCCGGGCAGCGTTTGACGATTGTCGACGATCGACAGTCGCAACTGAATGATGTGTCGACCTATCCGGCATGGATCGACGGAAGCGATGCAAGTCCCCGTGACCCAACCGCGATTCGATCACTTCTTCCCGAAGTCGGCGTCGAACGTCCGGTCAGCCTTTCCTTGAAAGAACAGGCAGATTCACGACGGCTCGAAGTCCGTTCCTTGGCCGTCTGCAGCCTGGCCTTTCTCGGCGATTTCGACTCGCTTCTGGTCGCCATGAATGACAATCGCATGAAGGCCTACTGGACAGATGAATACAATGCATTGACTCAGTCGATGACAGTTAGCCCAGAGTCGGCTCAAAAATTACTGCAAGCGTTGCAGGACAAACACGGTCCCGAAGGACGCGATCTGTTTCGCCTGCTGGCAGGTTTCAATTCGGTTCAACTAAAAGCGGGAAGTGATCAAAAGCTCGTCAGCTACCTGGATCATCCCTCCAGCGATTTCCGGATCGTCGCCCATGAAAATCTCAAAGCGATCACAGGAATCCCATCGCTGTACATGCCACACTACGCGGAAAAACCACGAAAAACCCACGTTTTCAAGTGGAAAGACAAACTCAACAAGGGTCAAATTGTTTACCGCGATCCGCCCGCCATCAGCTTGTTGCTGGATGGAGAAATAACGGACGAATAACTCTTACCGTGGGTTAAAAAAATGACAGCCAACTATCGCATTGGAGTGATTGGACATTCGGGACGCGGAAACTTCGGACACGGCCTGGATCAAGTCTGGCAGTCGTTGCCACAGTGCGAGATTGTCGCCGTCGCCGATGCCGACCCGACAGGTCTTGCGAAAGCTCAAAAGCGTTTGCAAGTCGACAAGGGTTTTGCCGACTATCGCAAGATGCTCGATCAGGAACGGCCAGATGTCGTCAGTATTTGTCCACGCTGGGCCGATCAACATCATGCCATGGTGCTGGCCGCAGCAGAACGCGGCATTCACGTTTACCTCGAAAAACCATTTTGTCGAGACCTTGTCGAAGCCGACGCGATCGTGAATGCCTGCGAACAACACCAAATCAAGCTCGCGATCGCCTTTCAGACTCGATACAGTCCCAAACTCCCCGTGATCCGCCAGTTGATTGATGGGGGCAAAATTGGCCCTATCCTGGAATTGAGAGGGCGTGGAAAAGAAGACCGACGCGGCGGTGGCGAAGATCTCTGGGTACTCGGCTCGCACATTTTTAATCTCATGCACTATTTTGGAGGAGAACCCAATCGTTGCTTCGCCTGGATGCGAGAAAGCGGCCATCAAGTGATGGCAACCGATGTCCGGCAAGGCAACGAAGGACTCGGAGCGCTGGCCGCTGATCATCTTCAAGCCATCTACCGATTCGACGATGAAGTCACCGGTTTTTTCGGGTCACGACGCAACGCAGGGCCCGGAGGAACGGGGCGATTCGGATTGAGAATCCTTGGGGAAAAGGGCGCGATCGACCTGTTAACAGGCCACTTACCGGATGCGTATTTACTGGAAGATCCCCTCTGGTCACCCGGACGGAGCAGAAAGCAATGGGTCCCCATCTCCTCGGCCGGTCCCGGTGAACCCGAACCGCTCACGGATCGAGGCTTACCCGGTGGCAATCAGCTCGCCTGCCAAGACTTGTTGTCAGCCATTGAAGAAGACCGACAACCCGAGGCCAATGTTTACGAAGCCAGAACCACGGTCGAAATGATTTCAGCAATCTTCGATTCCCATCGCCAGGGCCTGCCCGTAACTATTCCCTTGGCTTCCCGCGACAATGGACTGACGAAATTGAATACATGATTAGGAATCAAATTCCTCAGGTCGCGACCCTAGATCGACAATACTACAACCGACGATCGGCTCCAAACCCAACCGTCGAGCTTGCTCGAGCACCGCTTCGCTTTCGCTACCCGGATTGAACCACAACTCTTGACAATCGATAGCGGCAATCTGGGTCAAAAGCTGCTGGCCAATCTCGGGCGAAACATAAAGACTGATTCGATCGAGAGACTGGACAGGCAGTTCGGCCAAAGAACGATACACCGGCAAACCTTCGATCGTCCCAGCCTTCGGATTGATCGGATAGACTTCGTATCCTTGCCGTAGATGAGCTCGAACCGACTTGTTTCCATACTTCTCCCGATCAGAACTTGCGCCTACAATCGCAACCGACGGTTTGAACATCTTTGCTGCCTCCTGAGAATTTGATGACCGATACGCCCCCCAAAGCCCCGAACACAATCCCGAACGATCACCGAGCGGCTGCTCCAAAAACAATCGTCTGTGCTGTAATTACGATAAGTGATACACGCACACTCGACAATGATCGCGGTGGGCAACAACTGATGGACCATCTGGTTTTTGCCGGTCATGAGATTGCCCATCGCGAAATCGTCAAAGATGAGCCGACCTCTATCCGCCAAATCATCCTCCAACTGACTTCCAGCTCGGTAACCGTGGATGCGATTTTGATGACTGGTGGAACTGGCATCGGAAGCCGTGACCAAACCTTCGAAACCATCAGTGACTTGATTGAAAAAGAGCTGCCAGGTTACGGAGAACTCTTTCGCCAACTCAGCTATCAGGAAATCGGGCCCGCTGCGATGCTAAGTCGAGCCGTCGGTGGGCTCCGCGGCTCCACCCTCCTCCTGACAATGCCAGGTTCACCCGCCGCCGTCAATTTGGCAATGGAACAGCTTATCCTCCCTGAACTTCGCCATTTGGTACAGCAAGCACACAGCTAACGCTAGCAACAGTCGCCGAGTCAGCGCAAATGCGAGGAAGTGATCTAGAGTTACGGTGCACGATGACGTATCGTTTCCGCCACCGGGAAACTGGGGGATCGTGGAAAAGGAGTGGAACGATGCGCAAACCGGTCATATTCTTGATTGGCGTCCTGGTCGCGGCAATCGGCTGGATCTTTTTGAAAAACTACAAGATGGACAGTCTGACTGAAGTGGCTGTCCTTTCAAAATCAACGGCTGAGACCGACCCAACAACGGCCGGCAGTCACATGGATGAACCGAAAAGTTCTCCGTTGAATTCGATCACTTCGACGGTGAAACAGTGGCTAAATCCAAGCCCCGATCCGTCGACATCCGTTGGGGGATCCAGTTTTGCCGGCAAGGCAGATCAAGTCATCCGAATTGCAACGTTCAACATCGATGCGTTCAATGAAACGAAATCACATAAACCGCGTGTGATGAACGTGCTGTCGCGAATCGCTCGGCAATTCGACGTGATCGCCATTCAGGAGATTCAGGCCGATGTCGACGACATCATTCCCCGACTCGTTGATTTGATGAACAAATCAGGCCAGCGTTACGATTACGCAATTGGTCCACGATTGGGACCTGTTGGTGCACAAGAACAGTACGCATTCATTTTTGATGGCCAATCGGTCCTATTAGATCGAGCGGAATTGTATACGGTCGATGACCAAGATGATCTTCTCTTGCGAGAACCCTTTGTTGGTTGGTTTCGCGCCGTAGGACCAGATAAAACCGAGGCCTTCACCTTCAGTCTCGTCAATATTCGTGTTGATCCGACCAATGCTGACACCGAGCGAAAGGTCCTGGATGATGTTGTCCACGCGGTCCGAGATGACGGTCGACAGGAAGACGATGTCATTATCCTAGGTGACTTCCGAGCTGCAGCGAGGGAACTCGGCGATTTGGATCAACTATCGGATGTAAGCTACGCCGTCAGCCAAATTCCCACCAATACGCATGGGGATCAATCATGGTCGAACATTGTGGTACAAAAGAATTCCACCATCGAATTCACAGGACGGGGAGGCGTTTTTGATTTCCTCCGAGAATACAACATGAATCTCGAAGAAGCGGCGGAAGTATCTGATCACCTTCCGGTTTGGGCGGAGTTTTCAATCTACGAAGGCGGCCAGGCAGGTCGAATTGCCGAACTTCCTGCGGGTGCTCCCAGCCAGGCTACGCTCAAACGCTAACTCCCTTGACGATCCCAAGGATTCTGCCAATCTCCCCATTCTCTGAGGTACTGCTGATAGGCGGGTGAACCGTCTGCATTCTTGCTTAGCCATTCTTTGGTTGTGGCAATGATTTCTTGCTCACGTTCTAAGCTTATTCGACCGGTCAATACGCAGCCCCGCAAGAAAACGAAGTAGGTGTCCAACACATCACATCGACAGTAGTCGTTGATCCGATCGAGCTCTCCTCGATCGTACATGTCCTGTACCATGTGACCCTGCACATCCATTTTCCCAGGTTTCCCAAGCAAGTGTGCAGCCAGATTCAGGCCCCCATTAAATCGTGTTGCACCAAAGTTACAAAGAAGATCCTGAAGATCAAGATGGGCATCCGTGTTGTAGCGATTTCGAGGTTGTTCCCAGGACCTTGCATTCTGAGTGAACCATTTCGGGACACCAACCCCATAGCGATACGCCGCCAACTCCATCAGTGGAATATCAAAGGTACGACCATTGAAGCTAACGAAAGTCGGTGCATCGTAACGCTCCCAACCCCGCCAAAAATGCTCTGCGATCACATGCGGTCTGAATTCGGGTTCGTCAAGCAGGACAATATCGTCGATCTCAAAGTCTTCCGTCACCTTCGCAATTACGACTGAGATGGGTATTTGAAAGGTATAAGGGATGAAATCCGAGTTTCGTTCCTCTATCAATTGCTGGCGGTATCGCTGGACAGCTTCCTGTGAACCGAGCGATTCATCGGGAAATCGCACCTGGGAAACCAACTCACCGTCCGCTACACTCTCGACATCGAAAACGAAATACTTCACTTTTCCAGAACTCACGTCAGCCTCCGCAAGTCGAAATTCAAGCTATTCACCCGGAGCTGTCAACGTATCAGTTTCTGCGATGAGCGGGTAGCGGTCGCATCGACTTGAAACAAGGGGAAATCGAATGAATACCGAACGACTTCTGGCACGATTCCTACGTTACGTAAGCGTCGATACGACTGCGAACGACACCACGGATGATTATCCGAGTAGCGAAGGTCAATTCGAACTTGGCCGTCTGCTTGTCGACGAACTCAAACAGATGGGAATTCATGAAGTCTCTCAAAACGATCGGGGGATCGTCCTCGCCACCATGCCCGGCAACACGAAGCACGAGGCTCCCACTGTCGTGCTAAATTCGCACCTGGATACGTCCCCGGAAACAACGGGAAAAAACGTAAACCCGCAAGTGATTCGTGATTATCGTGGCGGGGATATCGCCTTACCTAACGAGCAAAATCAGATCATTCGCGTCGCCGAAAACCCCGAACTAAATCAACTAATCGGCTGTACTTTGATCACAACAGATGGGACAACACTCCTGGGAGGCGACGATAAGGCCGGATTAGCGATCATCATGGAATCGATCCAATCACTGGGCGAACAACCCGATATCCTGCACGGGCCAATCCGAGTTGCCTTCACCTGTGATGAAGAGATTGGACGAGGAGTCGATCATGTCGACGTCCCCAGCTTGAACGCCGCAGCCTGCTACACTCTCGATGGCCCCGGAGCGGGTCGAATTGACGTTGAAACATTTTCAGCCGATCTGGCCACCATCACCATTCGTGGCATCAACATTCACCCATCCATTGCGAAAGGCAGGATGGTCAATGCGATCAAAGCAGGAGCCGCCTTGATCGATCGCCTGCCCAGCACACACCTTTCACCAGAAACAACCAGCGAACGTGAGGGCTTCTTACACCCGTACAGCTTTGATGGAGGGGTGGGAGAAGTGACCCTTCGTATCCTGATCCGAGATTTTGACACTCCCAAGCTATCAGCGCATGCTGCCATGCTGAACAAACTTGCCGAAGAAGTGAAACGCGAATTCCCCGGCACCGAATTCGATCTCCAACTCTCCGCCCAATATCGAAATCTCGCGGATGGACTCGCAATCGAACCCCGTGCTGCCGGATTTGCCGAAGAGGCATTTCGACGACTTAACCTACCATGCCAACGATCCATCATTCGTGGGGGAACCGATGGATCACGATTCACCGAACTTGGCCTGCCAACACCGAATTTGTCTTCCGGCCAACACAATCCTCACTCGATCTTGGAATGGGCCTGCTTGGATGAAATGGCGCAAGCTGTTCAGGTCAATCTTGAGCTGTTTCAAGTGTGGGCGGAAACCCAAGCGGAACCTAAAAAATAAGGCTCGGAACGCCCTATCACGCGGTTTCCGCTAGCATCATCTGCTGGCAGCCGGAATCGCAACGTTTGAAGTTGAAATCAATTATCAGTGAATTAACAGATTCAGCTAGCCGACTTACTCAATAGGAAACCGTGCGCGGCTTTGAGGTCGAGGAACGATTTACGAAGCCACAATCCCTTTTGCCGTTACCTGAATCTTTGATTCGAAACGGCATCGGCATCACGAATTCGCAAAAGGATAACGTGACTCGTGAGATTTAGCATTATTGTACCCGCCCTTGGTCCGCAATCCGAATTCGACAACACGCTGGTTTCCGTCTTGGAAAATCGGCCTGACTCTGCAGAAGTTGTCGTGCCGCACACCAAGGAATACCAAGACCCCTACAACCTGTCCGACGAAGTCCGATTTGTGGAAGCCAGCAGCGATCTGCCGCTGCATCTGCTAAATGTGGGAATTGAAGCGAGCCAAGGGGCTCTGATTCATTCTCTGCAAACCGGTATGGAAGCGACCCCCGGTTGGACACAGTCCGTACTGGAACGTTTTGATGCTGACCCGGAATCAGCCGCGCTGACTCCATCCATTCAAGACGATAGCAGAGCCCTCATCGCTGGCATTCGCTATCAAGCGGGGGGCACTGGCAAACCAGTCCGGGTAAAACGTCGCCAAACCGCCAAGCCGGATGCACCCTGCATCGAGGCAGGATTTTTCCGTGCCTCAACGCTCGCTGCCATCGGGCCCTTTGACGAAAAACTCGGCATCCACCACGCCAACGCTGATACGGCAGCTCGTCTCAAACGTCTCGACCTGAAAACGGCCCATGTCCCGGATTGTATGATTCGAGGCTCCGTCCCATCGCGACCCACTGGCTTTCGGTCGAGCCAACAACTCGAACGTGTTTACCATCGTCATCGTCGCGCGATGGGAAGTACTGTCACACTTCAACATCTGTTCACCGTTGCCACAAATGTAACGCGTCACGTTCCATCGTTGGGAGTTGTCACCGCAATGTTCGGACACTGCCTCGGCAACATTCAATCACGGTTGAATCAAAGTACAAGCTGGGATCCAAACGATCAACAGTCGGCAATCATCCCCTTTCCCGAGCAGGTGGACCGATCGGATTCAGATCGCTACTACCGACGTAGCGCCTGACAACCGGTCCAAACGAGCTTCTCGGAATCACAGCGGCGATACCGTTCAAAAAAAAAGCCCACCAAAGTGGGCTACTTCAAAAGGTCAGCCTCTCGCTGACCTTTCTGTTTTTAAACCGCTGCGGCTTAAGACGGTATGGCCTCGAACGAAGGAGTCACTTGCGTCGGATGGGCAGCGTCCTCCCGTGTGGCGATCGGCGTTGGAATTCCATTTTGCTTCTCAGGGAAGCAAAGCTCCTTCATCCCATAGAACAGTCTCAGTTCGGGATTGTCGCCTAAGGCACTCAACCGATTTGTTAACTCGTCGAGCATTCGCTTGCCTTCCGGCCAACGAACATTCATCACTTTGCCGCCGTCATCCAATAGTTGGTAGACACGAGCACGCGTCACGCCCAGCGAGCGAGCCTGCGCCCGAACACTCGTCGGTTCACCGTTGAACCCCAAACGTTCCATCGCTAGGCGATGAACCGTTGGCCCCGAGTCTACTTGGAGTTGCTGCAAAAGCGGGCTCACAAATTGATCACGAAGCTGGTCGATTGCCGGACAGGATGGGTCCTTCAACTGAGCCGATACCCAATCATGAACCTGCAAAATGTTGACTGGAGTCAGCAAACGCCGCAGATTATCGCTCTTCTCTGCCTTGTTTAGCGTTTGATAAACACTGTGAAAAACCTCCAACACACAACGTACCCGCTTCTCGCCGTGCGTACGCAACCGACGAATCTCTGCGACCGTGTGGTCCAAGTACTGACTTAGTGGCGTGTGCCAGATGACTGTCGGAAGATTTTGGAGTGAAGGCGCGAGTCGACCAAGTTTCTCATTGCCAACTTCGTAATCCCGCACGCCTTCCCGCCACTGACTCCACAACGCCTCTGAGACAATCGACGGATCAAATTTCAGCCCACCATTCGTTTCGGCCCCTCCTTGCAAGGAAGCGTCTCCCAAAAGCGAAGCTTCAAACGAAACGGCTGGCGGTTGATCTTTGGTCGCCCGATGCAAGAGCTTGACTAAAGAACCTATCTTCTTTTCGCCAATGCCCGGAGTTGCCGACAGCTCGTCGAAGGGAGTCGCTAGAAGATCCCCCAAGGTTCTGCCGAGAAACGCCAGCGGTAGCCGGCGGTCGTTGGGAAGCACCCAATAACCCAGCGGCTTCGATAAGCGGTCCGTGTACCGCTCCTCCAGCAGCGTTCGTCGTACATCTTCGTAACTCGTGTCCAGTTTGCACTCATCTGTAGTTGTCATATTATCCATGCCTACTCGTCTCCCGTTCCCGCCCCTTGGCGTCAAGTGGCTCGCAAGTTGCAAAACACTTCGATGATCCTAGTCTACTAAAAAACGCCACAGTATTAATAAAAAACGTCGTTCGCTCGACCGCGTTACGTTGGTGGGGTCAAATTCTTGAAACAAATCTACCGGCTCTCATGGGGGCAAGCTCGAAGCGTTAGGGGGGTAAATCTGTTATTGCTTTGTCGAGTTATTCTTAGGAGTGGCCCTAGGAACGTCAAGCATCTTTCGTTGCGGTTATGACACCTTTAGTCCGCTCTTATCAACCAATCTCCCCACCCCATCAATACCTACAAACCCCTTATCAACAATGAGTTACGTTCCTTTTACGAAACAAAGACAAAAACGTCCACTAAAATGACAAGGATTTTTATTTACGCAATTTCCACGTCAATAAATCGTTATTTTCTACTTCCCACTTGGTTACATGTGATTTACTAATCACGAACAAGGGTATCGAATCAACGAAGCTTTCAACCTTCCCAGGTTGCGCCCTATTCCAAACCCGTAAACTGAACGTAAGCTCGAGAATTCCCCCTCTGCCGATTCAGGAATAAATGCTACTAAATCCCTGCGACTGCCAACCCATGAAGCCAACCCGCCGACGAGCCAACGAGCCAGCCATCGTCGACAAAATACCCCGATCAAGCGAAGCTTTCATTCTGAGAGGACCATCAACCGTGAATGCTGGGGACCCGACACGATGGCTGACCTAATCGCTCAGGGGCCCAATCGATCCGATCGCTGGCGCCGCCCCCTTCCGACGAATGAGCCGATCATGCTGGGGCGAGGCCAAGATGCCTGGAAAGTGGCTTGGGATAATCGCATTTCCCGTCAGCACGCGAAACTGTGCTGGAAATATTCGGCACTTCAGGTTGAGGCAATTCCCGACCGTCCCAATCCCATCTTTTTTCATGGCGAGCCCGCTAGTCGATTCAGCATCCGTCAGGGGGAGCACTTTGTGATTGGCGCGACAACTTTCACCGTCGTGGATGCCGCAATCAATGTAACAATCGACATTCCACGTCCTGTCACCCAACAGACTTTCAGTCCCGACTACTTACGCCGAATCGACTTTCGGCACGCACGTCAACAAATTGAGGCGTTGAGTCGCCTACCAGAAATTATTGCAGGTGCGGTGACCGACCAGGAACTCTGTGCACGGCTCGTCAATCTGCTGTTGACGGGCGTTACCTCCGCAAAGGCAGTTGCCGTCGTCCGCGCTCCTTCCGATCAAGATCCTCCCGAACAAATCGAAGTATTGCATTGGGATCGAACTGAAGACATCGAACACAGCTTCCAGCCCTGTGGTCATTTAATCCGAGAGGCAATCCAAGCCAAACAGAGTGTCGTCTATCTTTGGCGTGGACAAGCTTCTGCTGACGAGCAGCGGAGCGTCAAAGAATTTGACTGGGCTTTTTGCATACCTGTTCCCGGTGACAGCTGTTCCAATTGGGCGATCTACGTCGCTGGAAACACGGCGGAAAGCGAGCGATCATCGATCACGCCCGATGACTTTCAAGACTCGCTGAAGTTTGTCGAGCTACTGGCTACGACCGTGGGCAGCGTCTGTGATGTGCGTTTATTGCAGCGCCGCACCGCATCGCTTTCTCATTTTTTTTCGCCACCCGTTCGAGATGCATTAGCCAACTCGGATCCAGAATTGACGCTTGCACCGCGTGAAGCGGACGTCGCTGTTCTGTTTTGCGACCTGCGCGGGTTCTCACGGGAGTCTGAACGGGCGGCTGACGATTTATTCGGACTGCTGGAACGCGTCAGTGGATCGTTAGGCATTATGACTCGGCAAATCCTCGACCACGGTGGGGTGATCGGCGACTTTCATGGTGACGCAGCGATGGGATTCTGGGGTTGGCCCTGGCCGCAAACCGACGCAATCTCACAAGCTTGCTTGGCCGCCATTCAGATACGTGCTGCTTTCGAGGTTGCCGCTTCACATGACGAGCACAGGATGTCAGGATTCCGGGTGGGCATGGGCCTGGCCACGGGACGGGCAGTCGCGGGAAAAATTGGCACCATCGACCAGGTAAAAGTAACGGTCTTTGGCCCAGTCGTGAACACAGCGGCCCGCTTGGAAGGCATGACGCGTCAATTCGGCAATGTCATTCTCATCGATGCCAAAACGGCGTCCGAGGCACGCACTCATTTCCCGACGGATGTCGCTCGAATTCGTCGCCTGGCCGAATTCCGACCGTACGGGATGGAATCCACCGTCGAGGTCTTCGAACTGCAACCTGCCAATAGTTTCGACTCATTTGAAGATAGCTACAGCCGTGGCATGGCTGCATTTGAACACGGTGACTGGGAGCAGGCGAAGGAGTTATTGGAAACAGTCAGCGATGTGGATCCGGCACGAAACTACTTCCTTGATTTCATGGCCCAGCAGGCATTCACACCGCCTCCGAACTGGGATGGTGTTATTCCGTTGAACAGCAAATAACAACTAGTCTGCAATCGATTTAGTGGAGTGATCAATCAACGGCGTTAAGTGGGCTGCCACACAATCGGGTAAAACGTCCGTGTTATACCCACCCTCCAATACGCTTACGATTCGGCCTTCACAATGCGAGTTGGCGATTTCTAAGACGAGGCGCGTTAATTTGTGAAAGTCCTCGGTTTCAAGACCAAGCGTCCCCAAGGGATCTAAGTGGTGCGCATCAAATCCAGCGCTAACCAAAACCAGATCCGGTTTCAGCTCATCAGCGAATCGCCCCAGCTCCAGAGAAAATTGTTTGAAATAAGCATCTCGTTGAGTCCCAAATTCGATCGGCAGATTCTTGGTGAATCCCAATCCGGATCCGCGACCGGTCTCATCGGCCGCGCCAGTCCCAGGATAGAAAGGCCAGCGATGAATTGATAGGAATCCCACCTGCTCATCCGCGTAAAACACATCTTGCGTCCCGTTACCGTGGTGCACGTCCCAATCGACGATCAGTACGCGGTCGACATTCAATTTTCGGGTCGCTAATCGGGCAGCAATCGCAACGTTGTTAAACAGACAAAAACCCATCGAACCTTGGGGATTTGCATGATGTCCAGGTGGACGGACCAGACAGAGAGCTGCTCGATCGGCCCCCGCCACGACCTGCCGCACCGCGTCACAGACTGCTCCAGCGGCATGAAGAGCGACATCAAAGGACGATTCGCTGACCATCGTATCCGATTCAATGCGACCACCACCCTGCTGGACAAAAGCTTGAACATGGTTGATATGGTCGGCCGAATGCACCGACTCAAGCTCTGTGATGGACGCGGGGCGCACCGGCAATTGACGGCATTGGCCTGCGAAACCGGATGCAACCAAATGGGAAAAGACGCTTTCCAGGCGACGGACACTCTCGGGGTGTGAACCGGTGTCATGTTTTAAGAAAAATTCGTCGTAATACAGCAGCGCCATCGTATTCACCACCAGCTTGTCGCCAACATATGGCAGCCACAACGCTGTTAAGAAAATGACCCGAACGAATCAGCGAACCTCTGCATCACTTAGAAGACTTCTTTTTATCTTTCGGATCAGGGGCATCTGACGTCTGCTTACGCGAGTGAAATTGCAGCAGATCAGAAAACGTCCGCATCGGCTCACTGCCGTCGGCCATACCATCCGTAATGGGAACCACAGGCTTCGACTTCTTTTTGGGTTTCCAAGATGTCTTTTCGCGTGCCCCTTTTCCTCGCGAGCCCACTTTGGAGGGCTTTTTTTCACCGCCTTTTCCTCGAGGCGGACGCCGGCGCTTTTGTGATGCACCTTGCTCGGTCGACTTAGCGCCGCGAGCCGGCTTGGGTTTCTCAGTTCCAGGCTCAATCGCTGTCAGCGAAACGCGGCGACGTTTCTCATCTACATCGACAACCCAGACTTCGAGGATGTCACCAACACTCACTACATCATGGGGATCACTAATGAAACGATCGGCCAAACGACTGACATGAATCAAACCGCTGTCTGTCAAACCAATATCGACAAAGGCGCCAAAGTCGACAACGTTCAACACGGCTCCTGAAAACTTCATGCCCGACTTTAAATTCTCAATCTTCAGAATCTCACGTCGGAAAACTGGAGGCGACAAATCTTCTCGAGGGTCGCGTCCTGGACGAGCCAAAGACGCCATAATGTCCGTCAAAAGCAACGTCCCAACGGAAAGTTTTTTAGCCAAAGGCGACACATCCACTTGAGCTAACTGATCAGCCAAGTTGATTAGTGTCGCTTCACTGGCTGGAGCTTCACTGGCTGGAGCTTCACTGGCTGGAGCTTCACTGGCTGGAGCTTCACTGGCTGGAGCTTCACTGGCTGGAGCTTCACTGGCCGGAGCTTCACTGGCTGGAGCTTCACTGGCTGGAGCTTCACTGGCTGGAGCTTCACTGGCTGGAGCTTCACTGGCTGGAGCTTCACTGGCTGGAGCTTCACTGGCTGGAGCTTCACTGGCCGATCGTTTCATTAGT